>JAQSDP010000430.1 GCA_029945985.1 bacterium
AGAGCAGGCGAATAACAAGCCGCAGCTCGAACGCCCGGAACCTTATTAGCAGCCATGGCGCTGCCGATCCCCGCTCCGTCGATCAATATCCCGGCATCAACCTGCCGCCCGCTCACCGCCTTGGCCACCGCATGAGCAAAGTCCGGATAATCGACGGCATCGGTCGAATTAGTGCCGAAATCCCTGACCTGCAGCCCGATCTCTCCAAGCCATCCTTTAAGCTGCTCCTTCATCGGAAACCCGCCATGATCCGCCCCGATCGCGATCGAGCGAATCTTCAGGCCAATCTCTCGCGATTCCTTAGTTATAAGAACAATTCCCTTTTCCGCTACCAGATCACCAGCCAATGGCGTGAATTTGACGCCAGCGGCTACCCGCAGCCTCGATCCCGGTTCGAGCCCGCGCAGGTCATCTTCCGTGAGTAAAGTCTTGGCGGACTCGTCCCGATCCCACTCACGAGTCGCCTGAGCCTTCAGCGAATTGACGATCACGTGCTCGGCGACCGCCGGCTCAGGTTCAGCCGGCACGGACTTCAGCACCTCGCGGACGAGGGCTCTGACTTTTTCTCTTGTAGCGGGATCGGCAGTAGCCATGTTGTTGAAAATCGGACGTTCATTGAATAGTATTGCTAAAACCTATCTTCAATCAAACCCGATAAATTATGGCGTCCGGAACCCAGCAGATGGAATATAGCGAATTCACCAACCCTAACCTCGAAGTCCTTTTCACAGCCGAACAGATCGCCTCGCGTGTGGCCGAGTTGGGCAGCGAGATAACGTCACAATATGCTGGAAAAGACCTTGTGCTGGTGGGCGTGCTCAAGGGTTCAAGCGTGTTCCACGCCGATCTGATGCGGGCCATCGACCTTCCGATCACTGTCGATTTCATGGCCGTGTCTAGTTATAAGGACGGAACCAAGTCGACGGGTGACGTAGAAATATTAAAGGATCTCAGCAACCCGATCCGGGATAAAGACGTGATAGTGGTTGAAGATATCGTCGACACCGGCCTGACATTGACGCGACTTTTGGAAATATTAGAATCACGCGGAGCCGCATCGATAAGACTCGCAAGCCTGCTGGACAAGCCCGAACCGCGGATAAAGAAAGAGTTGAAGATTGATTATACCGGGTTCGTTATCCCGAATAAGTTCGTAGTCGGCTACGGACTCGACGCGGCAGGCCGCTACCGCAACCTGCCATTCATCGGTGTGGTGAAAGATCCGACCAAGGCCTAGGCTCCCGTGTAATCAACTGACGGATCGTATCGGCGGCGGCTCGCAAAAAGTCCCTTAAACATAAAGAACAGAGCAAAAATGTGGAAGCCGAAGCCGAAGAAATCCCGATAGCCGAGCGCGATCACCGAATCAAAAACGTAGAGAAACATCCCTATAATGAATGCTACATCGCCTCCCCTACGCGTTAGATAGCCGAACGAAGCGATGATTCCTGCAAGGCCCAGATTGATCGCCAAGCCCGCCAGTCGTTGAGCCTCCGGTCCCGCCGCGACCATGTGAGAATCAACATATTGTGTGGTCCCGAGTCCGAAGAACATGCTCGGGAGCCCAAAATAGTACACAAGCACCGAGTTGATAACCGCAAGGATCGAAACCCAAAAGAACCAGTTCGCCCCTAGCTGCATTTCCCGCACTTTATACGGTTCAGTTATCGGCCCGCGGACTCCGGTTGTAGTCGCCTGCATAGTGGTTTTCTCCTTTAGTTTTTCATTAGCAGATCGGCTTTATTTTATCACAAGGCCTAATCTTCAATTACGACTACAACTCGGGCATTTTCCGGATGGTTCTTAGAATGCCGTTACGAGATTGACCTTCGCATACCAAATCCGTATAATTTCATCTTTTCGGCCACTGACGAGATTCGTTCGGCCGTGGGAGATCAACTACATGAGTTACGCAGTAATTAAAACAGGCGGTAAGCAATTCTCGGTCGAAGAAGGACAAACCCTTCGTGTACCGACTATAGCCGGAGACGCCGGTGCAAAGCTCGATGTCGAGGCTCTCGTGCTCGGCGCCGGGAAAGATGCAAAGATCGGAGGCTCCACTGTCGCGGCGACGATAGTTGGGCATGGCAAAGCCGACAAAGTGATCGTCTTTAAGAAGAAACGCCGAAAGCAATACAAGCGTAAGCAAGGACACCGTCAAGGTTACACCGAGATCAAGATCGAGAAGGTGTAGGTAATATTGAGTTATGGCACATAAGAAAGGTGTAGGTTCATCCAGAAACGGACGCGATTCGAACGCACAACGGCTCGGGCTTAAGAAATTCGGCGGCCAGCATGTTCTCGGCGGCAACATCCTTGCCCGTCAACGGGGAACCAAGTGGAAGCCTGGCAAGAACGTTGGCCGGGGTAAGGACGACACGCTGTTTTCGCTTATCGAGGGGATCGTGAAGTTTGAAGACAAAGGCCGAAAAGGCAAGTTCATTAGTGTTTACGCTCCAGGGGCAGCCGAAGTGGCGCCGGCCACCGCATAGTTAAGTTAATATTTGGAAGTGAAGGCTGCCCCGTTTGGCAGCCTTTCTTGTTTTTCAGCGAAAGCTTTTGGACTCACGCCCGAAGAGATTCATCTACCTTTTTTTTCGGCGTCGAAATTTCTTTTTCCACAGATGCGGTCGGAGTGAGTATTTTGATTTCCACAGACGTGACATTGCCTATCTGGGGCTTCGGCGAAACATCCGCATTTCCTCCACAGGAAATCCACAATCTTTCCACAGATTTTTCCACCGAAGAAAGCTGTCATCCCCTTCAAATATAGCCTTTGTTAAAGTACTTTCTACTTGACTCTTAAAAAATCGAGTGTAATATCGCATACATAGTCGAAATTGCTTACGGGCGTTTTGACCGGTTCTGGGAAAAGCGGTAGGTTGCGGTGACGCAATTGCCGGTAGCATCAAAGGCGGAAACTTAGGTGCCACGATCGCTCAGAGCTGAAGCCGAAAGGCTTGCTAGGTTGGTCTTCGGGCTAAACCGAGTTGTTCGGATAAAAACGAACAACGCTCTTTGGAAATGATCAGCCAAATGAGTGCGAAGTCGCTCGCATCTTCGGATGCAGAGCCTCGTTGCCGGGCACGTAACCGGCGGTGGAGGAAAAGCCACCAAAACAAAAACCTAACGGCACTGTACCTTCGGGTACTAACAAGTTGAATTTATTCAAAATGGGTGCTGACCGGAGATGACTCCCCGCAGAGACGCTTCGGAATATAAAATCGGTGGTTCGAACGTGTACATGCGAGAACTGCCAACCCCCTTTAGAACGCTTCGGCGTTCGACAGGAATCAGGAGCGTCGCTTTGAGCAATCGAAGCGACGCTTTTGGATTTTAAAGCCTCGGCACTCTAATATTGAACGAAATGTTTATTGACCGGGTAAAGATCAAGATCAAAGCGGGTGACGGTGGTAACGGCGTTACTGCATTCCGTCGGGAAAAGTTCGTCCCTCGCGGGGGGCCGTCGGGAGGCGACGGTGGCCATGGCGGCGACGTATGGCTCGAGGCGGATGAAGGCTACAATACACTGCTCCACTTACGTTACAACCCCGAGCACAAGGCCGACCGAGGCAGCCATGGTGAAGGCTCAAATCGATTTGGAAAGCACGGCGAGGATGCCGTCGTAAAGGTTCCGGTGGGCACTCAGGTCTTTGACGCTGAATCGGGAGATCTAAAATTCGACTTCACCGAGGCAGGCCAGCGCTACCTTGCGGCAAAAGGTGGAAAGGGCGGATGGGGCAATGCGCACTTTGCAACGCCGACACGGCGAGCCCCAAAATTCCACTATCAGGGACGTCCCGGCGATGAGCGTGAACTGCAACTCGAGCTAAAATTAATAGCAGATGTCGGGCTCGTCGGCTTCCCTAACGCCGGAAAGTCCACGCTCATCAGTGTGATCTCGGCAGCAAAACCGAAGATCGCTGATTATCCTTTCACAACTCTGGAGCCGAATCTTGGAGTTGTAGATATGGGCGATTACAAGACTTTCGTCGTCGCGGACATTCCCGGCCTTATCGAAGGTGCATCCGAAGGTGCGGGTCTCGGGGACCGGTTCCTGCGTCACGTTGAGCGAACCAAGTTTATTCTGCATCTCGTTGACGTTTCCTCGTTCTCCGACCGAGATCCGGTGGAGGATTACAAGATAATCAACCGCGAGTTGGCAGCGTACAACGAGGACCTCGCTCACCGCCCTCAGGTCGTAGTCGCTACTAAGATCGACTCCCTAGATGACCCGGAACGGCTTGAAAGCCTTAAGAAGCAGGCAAAGAAGGACCGCAAGCGGTTTTTTGCGATCTCTTCGGTCACGAACACAGGGGTTAAGGAATTAGTTTTCGAGGTCGCCCGCTTATTGACTGAACTCGATAGCGAAAAGAGTGAGGCTGTCTCGCCTTGATCCCCGCTCACCCATCCAGAAACATAGCATTCTTCGGCGGCACGTTCGATCCCGTTCATTTCGGCCATCTTAACGTCGCCAAGACGCTGCTTGAACTGTTTCATCTCGACGAGTTCTTTTTTCTGCCGGCGTTCCATGCTCCGCACAAGCCCGCCTCGAAACCGACGAGCGGGTACCATCGATTTGCAATGCTGTCGCACGCAACTATCGGCGAGTCGCGTATCGGCGTTTCGACTCTAGAACTTGATCATGCAAAGAGTCGATACAGTTTCGACACTCTTACCGAACTGATATCGATCTACACGAACGATCGCGTGGTCTTCGTGATGGGGGCCGATTCGTGGCAGGAAATCAGGACTTGGCATCGCTGGGAGGAGGTCCTTCTACTGACCGACCACATCGTCGTGTCGAGACCGGGATACCCTCTTACGTTCGACCATGTTTCAGAGAAGCTAAACGATAGAATTATTGATGTCCGAGGCGAAAACCGGCGCGTGCAGCTCAGTCGGACGCCCGGTATCTATTTTACCGACGCCGTTCTCTTCGATGTATCCGCGACAAAGATACGGGACGATATTAGGCAAGACGATGTTCTCGACCGTAAAGACGACGTGCCGGACGTAGTTGCAAAATACATTGAAAAGTACGAACTTTATAGATAATGGAAGAGTTACAGGAGAAATCCTTAAGCCCTCGGGAATCAGTTAAGATCGAGATCCCTCAGGCAACAACAAAATTTGGCGAATTAGACGAGAACCTTCAGCTTGCGATCAGATGCGCGGCTGAGAAGAAAGCTGAGAAAATGATCGCGCTGGATCTTCGGCCCATCGCAAGCTTTACCGAATTCTTTGTAATTTGCTCGGCCGCCAATCAGCGGCAGGTTCAGGCGATCGCGGACGAGATCTCAGAGCAGGTAAAGAAACAGTTAAGGCAAAGCCCGGTGCGCATTGAAGGCTATTCCGGTGCCGAGTGGGTACTGCTGGACTATGGCGACTTTGTTTTCCACGTATTCGACAAGGATGCACGGGACTTCTACGACCTTGAACGGCTTTGGCTAGACGCTGCCAAGGTGGATATTCCCGAGAATCTCTAATGAAGTTTCGATTCATTTGGATCGGCAAGACGAAAGATAAGAACTGGAAGACGCTTCAGGAAGACTATCTGAAGCGTCTTTCTCATTTCGTAAAGTGCGAGATCGTCCAGATCAAGGATTCGGCTAGTCACGAGAACGCTGAGATTGAGGGCAAACGAATCTTGGAAATATTGAATCCAAAGTCATTCGTCGTTCTCCTCGACGTTGTGGGAAAGACGATCTCATCTCACAAACTGTCAGCGGAGATCGAGAAATGGCAGAACGCCGGTACCAAGGAGATTTCCTTCATTATCGGGGGGTTCGAGGGGGTTTCGAGCGACGTTAGGGAACGAGCCGATTATCTGCTATCATTGTCGTTTCTTACTTTTACGCACGAGATGGCTCGTGTCTTACTATTGGAACAGTTGTACAGGGGTTATTCCATATTGAAAGGGTTTCCTTACCAGAAATGAGTAAATTGAATTTGAAGGACCTGAAAAAGCGACTTGAGACCGAAAGGGAGCTTTTAATTGAAAAACTGAACGGAACGGACCTGTCGGTCGATGATTCCGAAACACCCGATCCGGTAGATCTCGCTGTTCGCAACTATTCGAAGAACGTTTCTCTAGCAGTTTCAGAGAACGATAGCCGGCAACTAGCTGAGGTCGACCAGGCGTTGATCCGTTTGAGTGACGAGGAATACGGCGTTTGCCAGAACTGTGAAACGGCGATCAACCCGAAACGCCTGGCGGCGATCCCATGGGCTCGTTATTGTCTCGATTGTCAGGAGTTGCTCGAGAAAGGCCTTCTGGACGAAGATTAAGTCAGATCAAGGCCCGCATCGCGGGTCTTTTTTTTTCACAATGTTTTCGTTGCTCTCCACCTTCCGAAACACAGCCCTCAACCTTGTGTTCCCGCAAAGGTGTCTCTCCTGCGAGGCGCATGTTGATGACGATCGGCACGGCGTCGCCTGCTCCAGCTGTTGGGCCCGCACGGAACTCTTCGATGAATCAGAAAGACTCTGCCCCAAATGCGGAGCGGCAAGCCTTTTCCCCGGCCCTGCCGCTGTATGCCGCAGTTGTACAGACCATCATTACGACACCGCCCGCTCTATCGGCATTTATGAGCACGCGATGAGCACCACCATACTCAACCTAAAACGATTTCCCGTTATGCCGCGAATCCTGCTAGATCGAATTCCTGACACTCTCGAATTGTTGGGATCAAGCGATTACGACGTGATCGTACCGGTTCCGCTTTCCGCTAAGCGGCGAGCGGAGCGAGGCTTCAATCAGGCGGAATACATCGGCAGCCACGTAGCAAGATTTCTTCAGAAGCCGGTCGACGTTCAGAGCTTGTCCCGAAAGATCCACTCGCCCATGCACCGAGCTTCCATGGACAAAAAAGCCCGTGAAGCTTCCGTCAAAAACGCATTCGATGTTAGCAGGCCGAAGCTGATCGAAGGGCTGTCGATCCTGCTCGTCGATGACATCTTCACATCCGGAGCAACCGTATCAAACTGTGCGAAGGCACTCAAGAAAAAGGGCGCGAGCCGAGTAAATGTGTTCACTCTAGCCCGAGCCCGTTAGCCCCTGTCGCGGATCCCCTAAGGACGATCGACGGACGGCCCTGGAATGTCGCCGTTCAAACCGAAACCGATCGCAGTGTAGGAAGCATCGGTGCTGCGCGTGATCCACGGAGGATTGCCAGATCGCAAAGTCATCGCGGCTCTCCCGATCGTAGTCTCCACGAGTTGCCGGCGAAATCGATTTGATGTCGAGATATTTCTAGAATGTCTGAAAATCGAAAGGACACTAAAGAGTCGTTGAACTTTGAGGAAAGAACGAGTAAATTGTAGCCCTTCGGATACGACGGGAGCAAGAAGTTCAAAGCTTGTACCGCACGCGTGACTTTCGTAACGCTTCATCCTCATTCTCCAGGTTCTGAAGCCGCATCGTTATGTCCGCGGATATGTTGGCCGCTGCGGCTTCGCCGAATTTAAGTCGGTGAGCGCCTGCGGCCGCGATCATCGCGGCATTGTCGGTCGACAGATGCTTGGAAGGAAAATAAACGGGCACCCCGAGCCGTTCAGCCGCTCGTGTTGCATGTTGGCGGAGGGATTGGTTGCATGCGACGCCACCCGCGACGATCAGAGTCTTTGGCTGAAGTTCAGCCGCCTGCTTCTCCATCGTACCGACCAGCGCGGCAACGACCGCCTGTTGAAAACTCGCGGCAAGGTCAGCGATTACCTTCGAAGGCTTATCCCCATTGCGCATCGGAACAATTTCGTTCTCTCGCACATACCGCGACACAGCTGTTTTCAGTCCGCTGAAACTGAAATCCGGCCGGCCGTCAGAAATCTTCGCTTTCGTAAACTTCACAGCTCTCGGATCGCCCTGGGCGGCTAAGTTCTCGATAATAGGACCACCGGGATAACCCAGTCCGAGCATCTTCGCAACCTTATCGAAAGCTTCCCCCGCAGCATCGTCACGTGTTCGCGAAACAACCTTGTACTGCCCTTCTTCGGGAATCCAAAACAGGTTGGTGTGGCCTCCGGAAACAATAAGGGCCATAGCAGGATATTGGATCGGCGGATTCTCAAAAACTACGGAATAGACGTGTCCCTCGATGTGATTAACTCCGACCAGCGGAATATCACGTGCAAACGCGAGTGACTTTGCATAACACACGCCGACCAACAGAGAGCCGATCAACCCGGGCCCCTGGGTAACGGCAATACCACCAATGTCTTCAAGCTTAACAGCCGCATCGGTTAGTGCCCTTTCGATCACAAACTCGATCTTTTCAAGATGCTCGCGCGACGCAAGCTCCGGCACCACGCCCCCGAACGGACGGTGGCTATCTATCTGTGATGAGATGATCGAAGAGAGGATCTCGTGGCCGTCTCGCACCACTGACGCTGCCGTTTCGTCGCACGAGCTTTCTATTCCGAGAATTAACACGTGGGTAGGATATCAAAAGTGCAAGCACGATTTCAGAACCTCCGCGCAACAAAAAACGGGCGGCTGCGAACAGCCACCCCATGTCTTGAGAACCAAAAGATCCCGTCGACCAGTCTTCCCCCTTGTAAAAACCCTTTGATCTGTTGTGAATAATGCCTAGCGCTCGTTCTGCGGCGGGTTTCGGTCGACTCCGCCCCCAGAGTCCGTTGAGATCACTCCTGCCAGGAGAAGTGCCAGCATTATCAAGACGAACGCTCCCACACTGATAAGCGCCCAGTGCACACCTCTGAAAGCCTTCGCAGTATCTTCCCGAACAACCTTCTCCTCGCCCTCCACTGAAATAGTCTGTTTCATGATTCCTCCGAGCTGCAGCCGGTACATTCCGGCTCATGCATCCCGCGTGCCAATGCAAAACTCACGTAATTGCTGAGCAATTCGTTGAAGTCATGGCGGTGGTCTGTATTCATCTGATACGGTATGAGCGAAACGCTACAGGACTGTTCAGGACGCTTTGTTACGCCGGCCGGTTGTATCATGACAATATCACCGCAGGTACGAGGATCACGGATCGGTGGTGATCCGGATCTATTTGGCCCGACGTCGCAAGAAATTCGCGGGGTGGCGAATCGAAGACTCGGTGTCGAACCTGGCAGCACTGAAAGCTCGCGATGCGAAACTTCGAAAAGGAATGGCTACGAGATCCGGCTGCCGGAGAACACCGACAATCAGTTCGGATACGCGCTGTTTCGCGCGGAGACGATCGATGAAGCGATTCAGGCATTCGAAGAAAACGCGAAACTCGATCCAAACTCCGACAATGATTATGACAGCCTAACTGAAGCCCTCGAAAAGAGAGGTATCAGGTCAAAAGCGTTGGCAAACTACTAGAAAGCTTATAAGATGTCGGAAAAGAAAGGCGAGGCTCAACTTGCCTTATCAGCAAGAGCCAATTACGATCGCCCGAAGAAATGCAAACTGATGATGCCTTCAGCTACGAGTTCCGATCTTGGTTATACATTGAAGATGGAAGATCGCGAGGGATATCTATACGCCATCGCGACCGGGGAGCGTCTGACTGCTCAGATATCCGCCGCATATTGGAATGAGATCGCAGGACGCTGTTTCGACAATAATGTTCAGCGGATCCTCATCGAAAAAGATTTTCCCCAAACTGTTGGACCGGAAGATATGCTTAGAATGGCTGACCATCTCGGGAAACTGCTGCCCGGGAGCCGAATCGCTTTCCTCGACCGACATCACCATGATCCTATCAACGAACTCGGCAAAAAATTGGCGCGGAATCGTGATGTGATGATGCAGATCTTTGACTCAGTTGAGAAAGCAGAGAAATGGCTCAGAGCAAACTGATCATTTCGCGGTTACCGACCAAACAGCAAGCCAGCCTCTCATCTGTTCGATCTCGGCTGACTGTGAAATGATGAGGGAATCTGCTAATTTTTGCAGCTCCGGATATCGGTCATCACTTCTCAATGCCTTCGCCATTTCGATCGCTCCCTCGTGATGCGGGATCATCTGCTTAATGAACTCTACGTCAAATTCGTTAGCCTTCAGGCGGGCAAGCTTTACCGTATCCATCCCAGTCGTGCCTGTTTTCATGCCTGGGAACTCAACATTCACCGCCGACTTCGCTTCGCCAAACCATTTCGTTCGCCAGCTCCGCATCTCGGCTATCTCCCGGCGCTGTTCATCAATGATCACCTGAGTGAGCGTTTTTATCTCGTTCCGTTGGCTTCGCGTATTCGCCAGTAAAGCCATATCGATAGCTCGCTCGTGATGCGCGATCATCGTGTCGAGGAATTGTAACGCGTGCGGGGCGTCGGCCGCTCCAAGGGACGATTCCATGCTTGCGTGATTCATCACGCCGTGGCTGCCCTGCGAGTGGTCATGCAAAGAATGGTCAGCCTCTCCGGTTGGAGGCCGATCACAGCCGATCAATAAAACTATGAATGACGTAATGAGAACTAATCGTGTAGCGGGCATACTTCCATCTTACGGCCCTGGCGAACTCGACGTCGAACCCGCCCCTCCCCTTCCAGCGTCGCTTCCGCCCATACCTGAGAAAAAGAATGTAACTATCAGGCCTATTCCGATCAAAAGAACGATCCCAAAGAGGATTGCCCAAAGCTTAGTTGCCGCGACAGCACTTCTCTGCTCGCTGCCAATGCTCTTATCGTAAACGCTGTGATTATTTTCTGTCACCATTGTATACACCTTCCTTATAAATTCAACTCGAGGCAAGGTATATGCCAGCGGTTTATGGCCGCGCCCTTCGACCTAGAAATCAGAGTTCAATATTCGATCAACCATCCCGCTCAGAGTGCTAAAGCTCAGTTCGCCGGACTGGGATAATATCGCCAACTCGGCGTGTGATCTTTGGACAGCTTCTGCTTCGTCAATATAGCGCGCACCATCTCGACCGGTATCGAACCCTCTTTTAAGACCGCATCGTGAAACTGCCGGTCGGTCATTTTCTTCCCGCCGACGAGGTCTTTATGAAGCTCATAAAACTGCAATCCGCCCATCATGTACGCCATCTGATAAAGCGGTCCATAGTCTCCCGAGAAAGACCTCCGAACCTCCGCAAGGGCATTGTCGCGTTCGTGTCCTACCTTGTTAACCAGCAGATCGACACACTGCTCGGGCGTCCAATTTCCAAGATGGAAGTTAAGCGAAAAGATGATCCTCGCCGCCCGATGCGAACGCCAGAACAACGCTCCGATCTTATCCTCCGGGGTCTTCACAAACCCGCGATCCCACAGGATGAACTCCCAGTACAACGCCCAACCCTCAGTCCAGAACGGCGTGCGAAAGGGCGCACGATACGTCCGGTAACGCCGATTCATAAACTGCTGCAGATGGTGTCCGGGAATCAATTCATGATGGGTGACCGCCCGAGCAAAGTGTGGATTGTTCCCACGAAGCGACATCATCTTTTGCTCGTGTGTCATCGTATCGGTCGGGTAGGCGACAAGGATGGTCTCGCCGCCTAAAAAGAACGGTGCCACCAGCTGACGCTCGGGCGACATCATTTCCATCCGCCACGATTCTTCAGCAACTTTTGGGACAGTGACCAGATCGTTCTTCTTCACATACTCGATCGCCTCGCGGGCCTGGTCGCGAATCAACTCCGGCTGCTTGCCCGGGTCAACATACTTCCGCTTCACAGCCTCGATCGCCTTCATATAGTCCTCGCCGAAACCCATTTCCCGCGACGCCTTCTTGAACTCAGCTATACACCATTCGAACTCCTTGTTCGCGATCTCTACCAACTCTTCCGGCGTATACGGGACCATCTCGAACTTCAGCTCTTCGATCAGAGCCTCACGCCCGATCGGGTCACCGATGATGGTCGTTCGGTCGTCCGGACGTATGCCGACCAGCTTGTCAAGTATGTACTTGTTGTAACTGTCGAGAGCCTCATCCACCTTTTTGTACGGCTGCTCGTTCCACCACGTGAACTGCGGGTCGTAACCCGCGTGAAAGTTGTACCAATTTCGCAGTGTGTTCCGAAGTTGGATCAAAGTCCGGGATGCACGAGCGGCGACCGTTCGCTTCGGCCTCGTTGCGCCATCTACCGACTTCTGCGTCGCCGCCACCGTCCGAGCCAGCTCATCCAACAACGCCGCCGTCTTCGCGTCTTCAATTGGCTCGAGGCGCCGCCGGGAATCTTCAAGGTCCGCGATCGTTTTCGCGAACGGGATCAAGCCTCCAATCTCCGCGAGCTGCGTGTCGAACCGCAATTGCTCCTGCTGCTCGTGATTCAGGTAGTTTCGGAAAAGGATATAGTCGACCTGCTCGTCATGACTCAGCGATTCGAAATTCAACCCTCTAACTTCCCCCAGATACTCGGCGTACAACGCCTTCATCCGCGCCGACCGATTCGCGGACGTCTGGGCGCTATAAAACCGGTTGAGGGCTCCAGAATCCTGCTCAAATCGTTCGATCGTCCCACGGAGTCGAGACGGAGTTTCTGTCTGTTCGACAGTTTGACCCCAGGCCGCGATCGAAGCACAAAGCACGACCAGGAGAAGTGTGGCCAATTTCATATGGTTTTCAGGATCTTGCGATTGTCTATTAGTTTACGGCCAGGGCGCTATCCTTTGTAAGGGAACGTCGGTGCCGGAAATCTGGAGTGAGGATAATCTACCTTATATCGGAAAGAAAACTCTCGCCGTCGGGCAGAGCCAAACCAAAATTATGGCAAACGGTCGCACCTATGTCCGCGAGCGTTCCGCGGGTTCCCAAATTGACTCCCGCCTTTGCCGACTTCCCGTAGACCAGAAGCGGTACGTATTCGCGCGTGTGGTCGGATCCGGGGAATGTCGGGTCGTTGCCGTGGTCGGCGGTGAGGATGAGCAGATCATCGTCACTCATCGCGCCGAAGATCTCCGGAAGTCGGGCATCGAAATGTTCCAGTGCCCTCGCATAGCCTTCAGTGTCACGCCGATGGCCGAATAGCATATCGAAATCGACCAGGTTGCTGAAGATCAAACCGTGGGAATCGGCCTTGAGAGCGTTGATCGTCTGATCGATCGTTTGCTCGTTATTCTTTGCGGAAAGGTCTTCTGTCACCCCGACCGAATCATATATTGAAGCGATCTTCCCGATACAGACAACATCAAGGCCGTTGTCTTTCAAGAGCGGAAGTAGGTTCGCTTTCGGCGGAGCGACGGCATAATCGTGACGATTCTCGGTCCGCTTGAAATCTGAAGCGTTCGAGCCCAGGAAAGGACGCGCGATCACACGTCCAACCTTGTTTTCTCCATCGAGGATACGCCGAGCGATCTCGCACATCTCATAAAGCCGATCGATCGGCACGACCTCTTCGTGAGCCGCGATCTGGAAAACGGAGTCCGCAGATGTATAGACGATCGGCTTGCCTGTCTTCACGTGCTCTTCGCCAAGTTCCTTAATGATCTCAGTCCCGCTCGCCGGGAAGTTTCCAAGGACGCCGGGTACCTTGGCCTCACTTACGAATTCGTTAATGATCCGATCAGGAAACCCATTGGGAAAGGTCGGAAAAGCTTTCTCAAGCACGATTCCCGCCATTTCCCAGTGACCCGTTGTCGTATCCTTCCCGTTCGATTTCAGCGTGCACTTGCCGTAAGACCCGATCGGTGATGGCGCAGCCGGAACTCCATTCAGCGGGCGAATATTTCCCAGACCTAGCTTTTGAAGGTTTGGCATTCGAACATCTCGGCTCTTCAAAATATTCCCAAGCGTGTCCGCTCCCGCGTCACCCCAAGCCGCCGCATCCGGCATTTCACCAATACCTGCCGAATCCAATACGATCAGGCAAACCCGTCGAAATTGAGCTGTCATGAGGTTTATTTTATTAGGAAACTCAGTTGAAACAAATCTCGCGGGTTCTTAATTCGACGGAGCCGTATACCCTTCCCGAGCCCTTATCTGAGCTCCCGGCGGCAGTCCTTTCACCTCGACTTTGATCTTCCGGTACGTACCGTCGCGTTTTTCGTTAGCTGAGTAGTACCCGAGGCTGTACTTTGTCCCGATCTCTTCGGCGACCTTCTTGAACGCTAACCGAGCCTCGCTAAGATCGGCGATCGGGAAAACCTTCCCGCCGGAAACCTTCGCAAGCTGCTCCATCTCGGCGTCCGCAAGGTCATACAGGTTCTTGCTGATAGCGAGCCGTTCAAAATCACCCAGTTCGCAGAAATTCGTGGTCTTCTCGAGCTTCGACGACGCGAACCTTCGATAGTATCTACGCATCTGCGATACCGAAAATCTCTTCGAGACTGTGCAGTCGCCAAGTAGGTTCTCTTCGAAGAATTCGCGAGTATCGATCTTAATGAAATACGCGGCACCGCCCGTCCCTAACAGGAGATCCTTGGTTTCCTCGAAATCGGAAACGCTTGTGGAATCGACACCATCGGTCAAAGCAACGATCGCTCTACGCCCGCGAAACTGCTCGCCCGGCGGGTCGCGAAACACCCGTTCTGCAACTTGGATCAAGCTGTCGTAGTAAGGTGTGCCGAAGCTGGTCTGAACCTTGTCCAACGCCGCGGCAAGTGCCGCACGATCGCTCGTTAATGGCGAGATAAGTTCTGACACAGCAGTGGCCTTACCCGGTTCGCGCACAGCCTTGTACGCAATTATAGAAACCTTATCGCCCGGCCGGAGCGAAGCGATGAAATTCTGAGCGGAGCGCTGAATGAGAGGAAGTTCGGCAAGCGTAGAACCGGACGTATCTAGTACCAGGGCGACCTCGAAGGGGGCACTGGCCGCCGAGAAATCCGTCAGCTCCTGCAGTTTGCCGTCCTCATAAACCGCAAAGTTACTCTTTTTCAAGTTCAGGATCGGCTTGCCAAGTTTATCGGTAACCACGAACGGAACCTCGATCAGGTCTGTATCGACTCTGATCTCCTGGTCCTCCGGCTTCGTCTGTGCATTTACCCACGCGGCTGAGATAACAACAGCAAAAAACAGCGAATACGAAACAACGCGAACACGCATACTTTCCGGCCCGTTCCTTCTTAGTTTAAGGTTCCTGTATTCTAACAGACCATTAAAGTGAATACCGAGCTTTTTGGTCCCGCAGCCGATTCTTCGGTCAAGCTAGATCGAGTCCAATGCCGACCTGAGCTTTTCCCCAACAAGCTTGGCTATCGGCTCGAGGCCCGGCACAGCGGCGACAGACATAGCCGTCTCCGGATCGATCGTCGATACTACCGTGCCTCCGTCGCCATCGTAAACGATGACGTTACACGGCAGCAGGAGTCCGATATCCAGGTCCTTCTCGAGGGCCTCGAAAGCAAACCCCGGATTGCACGCGCCGAGTATCACGTAGTTTCGAAAATCCTTGTCCAACTTTTCGTTGAGCTTAGCCTTCATGTCGATCTCAGTAAGGACACCGAATCCCTCACTCTTCAATGCCTCGCGGGTCTTTTCGAGTGCCGACTCAAACGGCATATCTACTATCCGTTTAAAACCATACGACTCCTTCTGTGTTGCAACTGCCATTTCAACCTCCTATATGCGTTCGTTTTTCTTTTCGTTCGCGATATTTTGCCGACGTCGAGACTCGACGTCACATGCGCCACGCATTCAGGTATCAAACCCGAGCCGCGGCAGCACAACGAGTTGCAGCAGCAGCCACAACCCAATAAAAACTCCCAGAACCAATAACGTATCCATATTCATTTTCAAGCAAAAACCGTCTCACGCAGGATCATATAGATCGCCATGACCAAAACGAACCAGCCAAAAGCCTTCTTCAGTCGTTCACCGTGCACGTATTGCGCCAGCCACGATCCGATAAAAATACCTATCACCGATGAGCCGGTAAAGATCAACAGGAAAGGCCAGTCGATCGCAGTTCCTATCTGAATATCTCCCGTGAATCCAATAAGCGACTTCATAGCGATGATGAATAGCGAGGTTCCCACCGCCATCTTCATCTCATGCCCTGCAAGCAGAACCAGCGCGGGAATGATAAGAAATCCGCCGCCCGCACCAACAAGTCCGGTGAGCATTCCGACGCCCACACCTTCTAGAAGGACAAGCCCGAAATGGTGCGAGTGAACATGTTCGCCAACTTCCTCAAGTTCTTTTCGTTCGCTACCGTTCCGGATCATCGAAAACGAAGTCGCAAGCATCAAGCCGGCAAACAGAAGCAGGAGCCCAGTGCCTTTCGATATCCCGAATCCGAACAAGTCGAAAGTCATCGGGATCGCAGGCATGATCCATGCTCGCGTGACATAGACTGCAACGATCGACGGTATCCCGAACAGAAAAGCCGTCTTGAAATCTACAAGCTTCTTGAACGAGTTACGCACACCACCAACCAACGCCGTCGAACCCACGACAAACAACGAATAGGCTGTCGCGAGCACCGGCTCAACATGAGCCATATAGACAAGCACCGGTACCGTGAGGATACTCCCGCCGGCTCCGATCAATCCGAGCGAGATCCCAATAAATGCCGCAAATATGAAAGCAAGGATCTCCATTATCCGTTACCTCGAGGGCCTCTACCGTTTCCCGGACCGCGTCCTCCACCACCGCCGCCACAACGTTGAAATGCCGGAAGATGATTCTCTTCCGACGCTCGCTGTAGCGCCCGATAGGTGTCCATGATGTCCTGTCGCTGCGTGCTCTTGAAGAGACGGGTGTATAGGTCGCGATTAGCGATCTCGGCATCAACTCCCGCCTTGCAAGCTTCTGCTACTGTCTTATACGTCGGCACCTTGCCCGGCCACGGATTCTCGGGGATCTGTATCCCATATTTTGTGAATAGACCCTTCAGCCTTTCCGCGTGCCGTTTTTCTGCCTCCACGATATTGACGAACGGCCGCGGATCATTGAAATCCCGATTCACCTGCTGATAGATGGCAGTTGCCATATACTCGTCATTCAGTGCAAGCAAAAGACCGTCGATCTCGTCCTTA
>JAQSDP010000431.1 GCA_029945985.1 bacterium
GAAGCTTATAGTCCGCAAAGAACTCCTTCGTGACCTTCTCTATGTTGAAAGCGTCCTCAACATTCTGAAGCTTTGGAGCAGGGTTGTTTAGTAGCTCAAAGAACTGTCGTTGAGCGGTGTGGCTGTTTTCATTTTTGCCCACAAGGAAGGAATACCGACGTGCTGGAGTAAGCTTAGTTACCTCTTCCTTAAACTTGCCCTTATCATCCTGAAGCAAGTCTTTTTCGAGCGTTACGTAGGAAAATCGCCAGTCCGTTTTCGTGCTGGAAACATAGGCAATGAGAACCGCCGATTTGCCCGCACCTCTATCACTTTGTAAATAGTGGGCTGCGAAATTCCGCAAGCCCGTGCGTCCGCGTTCGAGAGTAGCGTCGTTTTTTAGATTGACGATTAGTATGTCAATCTTTTTCCCGTCAACATCTGTGTACTGCCCGACTCGCTCGAAGCTGTTTACTTTGTCGATGAAAGCTCGGACGATGTTCAATCCGCTTTGTTTGAACTGCTTCTTAAAATCGACTCGTTTTAAAAGTCTGTCGATAAACTCAACAAATCGCTGGCGGTCAAAGTCGGCCTGAAAGGTTTGCTTGACGAGCTTGTGGGACTGTTCGGGGTTCATATCTAGTCGAGTTGCTTTTGATTAGCGGAGACGCATTAACGAAAGTGTTCTGAGAGAATTACTTCTCGAAGATTTATGCGTGACCCAACATTCTGGGTCTCATCGCCATCGCGTCCATCCAGTGAAAATGTGCCTTTGAGAATTTCAAGGACTTCACGTGCCTGACTGACTTTCTCAACCGCTTTCCATACGTTGTTAGCGGTTTGTTTGGCAACCGCACCGTGCTGTAAATCTTGGACTACCATGTGCCAAAGCTGCTGGTCATCCTCAGTGAAATCTAGCATCTGGTCATTCTTAAAGAGGAGCATCCGACGGCGAAGTTTACTGATAATATCTCGGCTCGACGCTGGTGCGTAAACCGTCTCGTGGTCGGCATGAAGGGAGTCTTCCATATGCCCTTTATTCTTTTCTAGCAACTCGAAAAAATCTCTCCCTACAACCAGTTTCTCTTCGCTGTCAGTTTCCAGTAGCTTGGCGGCATCAAGAAAGTCGATTTCCTCGGATGTTGGGGAGTCCATTGAGGCCAGATAGAATTTGTCCAACTTGCCGAGTCTGAAATAGGTAAAGAGCTTGTTCTGATGCGTCGGTGAGTCCTGTGCGGCTCTCGCTTTCTTCGGTAAGTCTCTTATATGAGCGAATAATTCCTTTTCGTGAGTCTGAATATCTCGGATAATCTGTAGATACTTTAATTCGCTTTCCTCATCGGCCTCAGACTCGCCTGTTATCGTTTCTTTCGACGTAATGCGGTCGAAAAGGTTGAAGGACTTTATCTCTTCGTTCTCCGTCAAAAGTCGAGCGTCAGCACCAAGCATTTCAATGAAGGCTTCGATTTTTGCTTCCGCTGATTCACGCAGAGCGATTTCATCATTCCCCTCTTTAGAAGGAAAGAAATTGTAGGTGTAAATTGTTTCGAACTTTGTATCTACTCGGTTGATGCGTCCTACGCGTTGCATCATCCGTGTCGGATTCCACGGAATGTCGTAGTTGATGACAGTGTTCGAGCGATGTAATGAAACGCCCTCGGCCAATGAGTCGGTTGTTACCAAGATGCGATATTTGTCTTGTGGCTTTCTGACACGTGCGTCGAAATTGTCGATTACCTCTTCTCGAAGGCTGCGTTTGGAACTTCCCGAAAAACAAAGTGCTTCTTCGTTCAGAGATTCCGATATCCGTAGACTTAAATACTCGGCAGTTTCTCTTGATTCGGTGAAGAGAAGAATTTTGTTCTTTTGAAGTATTGGGTCGTTCTTTAGGAGCCACAAAAACTTTTCCCATTTAGGGTCACGCTTGATGGTTTCCCAATCCGCCAAAATTTCTCGTAGAATCGTTAAATCATTCTGCAAATCGGATTCGAAGTTGGGGTTGAAATCCTGAGCATCGTAACGTTCGGCTTCCTCGCTTTCGACGAGTGCCTCGATAGCCTCAAAATCTCCCGTCTCAATCAACTCGAAAATCAAAGCACTACGTTTCTTGCTGATGTATACATAGCCACCCCGATAAGCTGAGAGGAATCGTTCATACGCCTTGATGAATCGTGTGAGCGTCAGACGGAACGCCTCGAAGCTACTTTCCAGCCGCTTGACCAACAAGACCTTCATGAACCCTGCAAGGTTGAACTGAGCGGCTAGGCTAGTCTCATCGATTAGTTCTGAGGGCAAGTAAGTCAGAGGTCGATACCGAGCGTATTTTATCCGCTTTGCGATGCGTTCGATTGTTCGAGTAAATATTTCGTTTTCACGCTGTGACAGTTCGTAAAACACTGCACGAGGGGCTTCGACTTCGGGAAACTTCAGGTTCTGCTTTGCCAAATCCTCATCATAGAAACGAGCGATTTCGGTTCTCGTTCGTCGAACCATTAGGTACTTCAGGATTCGCTCCCGCACCTCGCGAGCGTTTTCCCTCATAACCTTCAAATACTCATCACGGTCAGCAACGCGGTCTAGGGGCTGAAGTCGTTTATTGAGTTGTCGGAAAAAATTATCTAAATTCGGAAGATATGGAAGCGTGCTGTTTCGTGAATGCTGAAACAGCTTTAACTGGCTCAATAAGTCATTCGGTCGGTTGTTGAATGGGGTCGCGGTTACGAGAATTACCTTTTTGTTTCGGCAGATGCGGTGAAGCTTTGCGTACGTCTCAGTATCTTCGTTTCTAAACCTATGTGCTTCATCTATAAACACATACTTAAACTTGCTCAAGTCTAATTTCAGTATTGCATCGAGCTTTCCTATCGAATACGTCTTGAAACCTCGAACTCCGAAATCGTGGAGCACGTTTCCCCACGAGCCTGGGTTGTTCTCGTCAATAAGTGCTGGCGGAGCAATAACGATGCACCTACCGTCAAGCTCACGAGCGAGCATCGCGGCCATATACGTCTTACCCAACCCGACAACATCCGCAAGGAAGACTCCGTTGTACTCTTCCAGAACACGCTTCGCAGTCAGTACCGCATCATGCTGGTATTGCAGACGCAAAAAGTTATCAGGTTGATAGTCTTGGTCGAGTTCGCGAGACTGATTTAGTTCGGTGCGGAAATACTCGTAAAGAAACTTTAAGTAAATTTCTTTTGGCGATAGCAAGGCAAGGTGGGTCTTTGTCGTTACAGCATCGACATACTCTTCAGTGACTTCGACCGACTGCTCCCAAAGTTCGTTGAACTTGTCGATGGCATATTTGTAGTCACTTGCATTCTTCAGTTCCACATTGAACTCAAGGTTTCCTTCCAGTCCAGAATAGGAAAAGTTACTAGAACCAGTGATGACCCGCCCTAAGTCCTTGTCCTCCTCGAAGAAGGTCATGATGTATAGCTTCGCGTGTATGTTCCGCGACGGATATACGCGTACTTCGAGCTTCCCTGATTTACACCATTCGACAAACGTCCTAATGCCGTCCTCAACTGTTTGGCTATCCTGAATGGACTCAAGTTCACTTTTAACGGTCGGCTCAACGTCGTCTTTGATTTTTGCGTAGGGTTCGAACTCCAAGCTCCTCTGTGCCTTTGCCTCTTCTACCAAGCCGTAAACCTGGCCGTCAGTTCTGAGGCCGACCAAAATCCGAATCTTTTCTGTCTTGGTGAGTGTGGGGTGAAGGAGGTGGAATCCGCTCAAGTAGAAATATCCTACGAGACAGTCGAAAAACTGCGTGTCAGGATGAATCAGTTTCTTGAGTCTGTCTTTGAGACTCTTGCCTTCTTCATTGGTTATAAAAGTGAGGTCGTTTTTCATCGGCCTTCGAGTCCTCTCGATAGTCTTTTACTCAGAGCTTCAATGGGGAGCTTCTCTCAAGTATTGACGCTTCGCAGTAATTGCTAACGGTTAGAGTTGGAAGGCATGGAAGGCTCTCGCACGAAAGTACACGGTTTTAGCAAGTTAGGCAACTTTTACGACAGCGAAGTAAGTTGCTCCTACAGCTCTAATTTCGCGGAAATTCTGTGTAGGCATAAGGACAGGCTCCTCGTGAAAATCGAAGGATGTACCTTGAGTAAACCTCCGAAATTCGACTTTTGGCACGCTCTTTGTACCGCATATCGGCGTTTGAGGAACAAAACTTGTACCCCGAAAAAAGGCGTTTGCGGAACGAGTTTTGTACGGCGGCAAACACGCTCAAACGAACATTTGCTAAACTCCTGTTGGAAGTCTCGGAGCCCGTGAAGACTTAGGTTCGCCGATATCAGCGATGGCAAAATTTCAGAAATCGAAATTCCGTAATGGAGGCAGGGTTAGCTCAGAGCAAAAATGGGTTGACCTTGACCATCCTAAGCCCAGTTGGAAACGTGGTCGGTCGTCCAAGTCATCGGGTATTATCGCGAAAAGCATTGCTAGTGCGGTGCGGAAAAGCGTCAGAGAAAGCCTGAAGACTCCTACGACCAAGAGCAGCGGTTACGGAACGTCTTACAAACGTACAAAGGTAGAGGAAAGAACAAGGACAACGCTGTCGATTGACGAAATGCCCGAAGAGTTGAGATACCTTAGCTATCCGCATTTAAAGCCAAAAGCCGTACGAAAGCCGAAGATTGCGGCCTCTGAGAAAGTGACGGAAAAGTTTGAACCCGAGCGGGTCAGTAGCCTTGACGGCAGTTATTGGGATTTACTCCGAATCCTTTGGATGTTTGTCAAAGATGTCTTCGGAGCCTCTAGAAAACAGTGAGGACGCGGAAGTTTGGTGGTCTTTAGGATTTTCGGGCTTCGTCAATCCAATCCATTACGTTTGGGTCAATGTCCTCCGCTTTCGGCCTAGCTTGTGAGTGAAGTTTATTATAAAGCGGAGTGTCACCCAACCTCTTCGTCTCAAAACCAAAAGCACCGTCCTGATATACCACCACCTGAACCTCCGTATCAGGGCGGTAGTTTCTTACCTCACCATCGTCAAGAGTCCCTCCCGAATAATTCGCCGCCTCCTCGCCGCCGTGTTTGATATAAAACGCGGTAGTTGATTTCCAGCGGAGGACATCTTCAAGGCGGTAGCGGCGGGCGAAACGCTTTTGACCTTTCTTGGTCTTTATACGGTCATTTTTCAGGATTCCCGACGAGGTAGCTCTTTTGACGGTAGAGAGTGACACTTGCTTCAATTTGGCAACCTGTTCGGCGGTCAAATAGGTTGTTTCCTTTGGGTCGTCCATTTCGTCGAAAATAGGCTTTTCGGTCTCCAGCGTACCCCAAAACGCACCCCAAACGCCGCTAATATTTTAAGGGCAATTTGGGATTATTCTGTAAATGTTGATATAATTGAAGATGAATGGTGGCGGGGGGGAGGATTGAACTCCCGACCTCGGGGTTATGAATCCCGCGCTCTAACCATCTGAGCTACCCAGCCACGAACGGTTAATTATAGGTTGCGCGGCGGAAAAATCAAGTCTTTTGGCTGAGAACAGTCTTTGGCAGCCGATCTATCGAATTGATAAACTCTTGATTCTACTTCGCAGGAAGCGAGTTTATCTACGCCCGTTGTATTTGCAGCGGCGGTCGAGCATTCGGCCGTGCTTCTATCTCTTTTCCTTATCCTTGCGGCCGCCAAGATCATGGCGGAGGTTTTTGAGCGTCTGAAGCAGCCGGCTGTGGTTGGAGAGATACTCGCCGGCGTGATCATCGGGCCAAGCCTTTTGGGATGGGTGGAGCCGAGCGAATTGCTCGGGATCATCGCCGAAATAGGAGTGATCTTCCTGCTGTTCATGGTCGGGCTTGAGACGAAGCCGCAGGACATTATTCGGGTGGGTAAGCGCGCGTTCTTGGTCGGAACCCTCGGTGTGATCTTCCCATTCGTTGCCGGTTATGGGATCGCGATGTGGTGGGACGGATCTTTCGTCGAGGCGATGTTTATCGGCGCCGCACTGGTGGCGACCTCTGTCGGTATTACGGCCCGTGTCCTCGGCTCAATGGGACTGCTCGATCGCGAGACCTCGCGAATCATTCTCGGAGCGGCGGTTATCGACGACATCCTTGGCCTCATCATATTGTCGGTTGTATCCGGGCTCGGGACGGGCTCGGTCGATGTTACAGCCGTGTTGAAGACGGCCGGACTCGCGATAGCGTTCACGGTTGTAGTTGGTCTGTTCGGATCAAGGATAATGACCTGGCTCGCTCCGCGCATTGATGGGCTTCGGGTCAATAAGCCTTTCTTCAACATCGGGATCATCCTTTGCCTCGGATTATCGGTGGTATCTATTTACTTTGGGGTTGCGGCGATCATCGGAGCCTTTTTGGCGGGCATGGCGATGGCTGAAGCCACCGAGAATAATCCGAAGGTGCATCAGCTTACCAGCGGCGTAACGGAATTTTTGGTCCCGTTCTTTCTCGTGAATATTGGAATGCAGTTGAACCTCTCTGTCTTCCGGGATACGAACGTCGTTGTGCTCGCGATCATCATCACCGTTGCGGCCGTGATCACTAAATTTATCGGAGGCGGACTCGGCGTACTGGGTATGTCGAAGCGGGAGATCGCGCAGGTCGGCGTCGGTATGATCCCACGCGGAGAGGTCGGAATTGTCGTTGCTCAGATCGGGCTCGGCATGGGCGTTATCAGCCAACCGTTCTTCGCGTCAGTGCTCTTCATGGCAGTTGCGACAACGCTTATCGCTCCACCGCTCATCAAGATATTCTTCGCCGAAGACACGGACAAAGACGGTATCATGGATGAATTCGAAGAACACGATGTCTCAGACGAATACTCGAGGATAGGTTGAAGAATTTCCTTCACAGTTTTTTCTTGCTTGGCTGCGTTGCGGTGATCGGGGCGGCGACGTCTTTCGCTCAGGCCAAACGCAGCATTACTGTTGTTACCGAGCCAAACGCACGAGTCTGGATCAACGGCGTGCTCTATGGAACGACCGACGAGAACGGCAAACTCGAGATCAAGACGGTGCCCCCTGGCAGACGCACTCTCCGCATCCTTGCCCCAAATTTCGCTGAGGTCAATAGGCCATTGCCGCCCACGCAGCGAGGCGAGATCAAGATCGCTCTGATCGAAACCCGCGACCCGGCCGAACTTGCGTTCCACGAAGGCGAGCGGCAGGCGACGCTCGACCGTGCAAAAGCGGAGGCTGCCTATCGCAAGGCTATCGCCGCAAATCCGAAACTGATTTCTGCCCACGTAGGCTTGCTCCGAAATCTTGCTGAAGGCCGCTCATATGAAAAGGCTCTTGTTGCCTTAAGGGAACTGCGGAAGGTCAGCCCGCGAAATGCAGAGGCGTCCGCGATCGAGGGGCGGATTCACAAGGACCTCGGTGACGAAGCGAAAGCAATTGCATCTTTCAAGCGCGCGATCGCTGAAGGCGGCGGATTTCAACCGGAGGCGTACGCCGGGTTAGGACTTCTTTATCAGAGCAGAGCCGAGGTTCTCGGCGATGATGTAGATCAGCAGAGAGCGGCGTACAACGAGGCTGCGAAGAACTTAAAGACGGCGGTCGAGCAGCTTTCGGGAGCACCGGACGCGGCAACTATCTATCAACTCATCGGCATGATCTACGAGGAGCAGAAGCGATACAAAGAAGCGATCGCTCTTTACGAAGACTTCCTAAAAACTTTCCCGGACAGTGCCGAGGCCGAGGCAGTTCGGTCATTCATCGTCCAGATCAAAAAAGAAATGGCCATCCAGCAGTGAACCGCTTCCGAACGGTGGTTGAATGGTCCGCGGTTGCCGACAATATAATTGCCAACGTTAGACGTACCGAACGCATCCTCTTTCGTGTCCGTTCTATCCGCAAACTATTTGAACAAAACGATTTAAGTGAATCCGGGAGGATACTATGCATATTCGAGCTTTAACATCGGTGCTTTTTACATTACTGCTGTCGGCTGCCGCGTTCGGCCAGACCTCGTGGCTTGATAGGCCCTTGAACAACTGGAATCGCTCAGGTGCCGCAATTCCGACGCCGCCACGCAACGCAGCTCCTCTCGACGCGATGTGCCGACAGACGACACGACCGCCGGTATCGATCGCCGACCGTGTGCTAACACGTGCGGGTTGGACTCTCTTTGGCCCGACACAAACTTATGGTCCGACGACGGTAATCATGGCGATGGCCAGTGCGGATGGAATGTGCCGACCGAACGAATACAACGCGTTCGTTTTCGCGAACGACCGGTTCATCGGAACGCTGGCGCCGGCGCCGATGGGAGCGAGGTCGGATGGTTCGCTCGGCCAGTATCATCTTCAGAATTCTACCGAAATGACCGCTGAGTTCTCTCGTTATGCGGAAAGTGATCCCTTGTGCTGCCCATCGCAAAAGAGTCTTGTTACCTATTCGCTATTCCGTGCCGGGGCCGCGACCGTGTTTCCAGAGGACGTTGACACTATTCGACAGTGTCCCGACGGCGGTGGTGAGGTTAGCACGATGGACAATGTTGTTTCGGGTACAGTCACCTATCGACAGCGAAGCGCTCTGCCACCGTCTGCGACGCTTTCGGTCACCATTATCGATGTTTCACGCGCCGATGCTGCGTCGATCGTGATCGCCGAACAGCGAACCCCGACGGCAGGCAAGCAGGCGCCGTTTTCGTTCGACCTCGCTTATGACCGGGCGAAGATCCAGGAGCGGAATCGCTACGCCGTCCGAGCTGAGATCCGAGACGGCGACCGTCTTTTGTTTACTACGGATACGAGTGTTCCTGTGATCACCCAGGGCAATCCGCGAAACGTCGAGATCACAGTCGTTCCTGTGGGTGGCGGCGGTGGTGGAGGTGGACAGCGCGACAACGTGGTCCGCGGAACTGTCTCTTATCGTCAGCGAATCGCCTTGGCCGGAGATTCGGAAGTGACTGTAAAGCTCGTAGATGCGGCGACTCCCGACGCTACTCCCGTTGCCGAGACTACCTTTTCGAGCGGAAATCGCCAGGTGCCGCTAACTTTCGAATTGCCTTACGAGATGCGGAATATCAATCGGCAGCGAACGTATGAGGTGCGTGCGGAGATCCGCTCGAACGGCCAAGTCCGCTTCAGATCAGAGACCGGGACCCCCGTGGTTCTAAGGGGTAATCAAGACCAGAACATCGAGATCGTCGTTGTACCTGCGTCCGACGCCCCGGAACCGGTGACCGGTCGGACGATAAACCTTTCGGCATTCTCGCCCGGATCGCTGCAGATCGAAGGGCGGAATTCCTCGATCCTGATCGGAGTGAATGTGAGGGTCGGAACGACCGGTGATGCAACAGTAGCTCTGAACCGCATCGGTGGGTCTACGCCATTCAGCGGCAAGCTGATCTTCGCCGACGACACGACGCTGCGGATCGCGGTTGAATCTTCCGGGAATGCGACGGCAAGCGGCGAGATACAGATAACCTACAGCGGACGGAATCTGCGTTCGGTATCGGCGACGAATCTCGTGCTTGACGGGCAGAGCGTGACGGTTAGGTTCTAAGAGAAGCACCGCCGAACAATTAGCGAGGGCGCAACGTTCAAGTTGAACGTTGCGCCCCTTTCTATCGGTCAATCCTCGGCAAATTTACCTACGGCTGCAGCATTCGCGGCGGCGTAAATCCGGGAACAAATCCGGCTGCCGCCGGGAAGTTCGCTGCTGTCGGCTTCACACCAGTCGCGACCCAATTGTTGATCGCGCCAACCGCGGTCAGCAGTTGTGGGCCAGTGAAGTTGCAGTGGCCGTTGCCGTTTGTGTACGTCTGAAATAGCAGATCGCTTCGTCGTGCTTTCGAGACCGTGTCCGCATATTCAGCCTCTTGCGACACCGTTACAAGTGGGTCGAGCACAGTATGCATCGTCAGCACTGGAGACTTTATCTTCCCCGAATAGTTTGCGTTGCGCTCCACGTAGTTCCGGGCGAACGGCGGTGATGAGATATAGCGGTCGCCGTTCATCTGTATCAGCCACCCGTCGATAACGGAGGGCGGAACTGACAGTGACATTAAGTAAGCTCGCTCACCCGGGCTAAGGCTGTACTCGCGATCAAGATTTTGCACAAACGGGGCGCCCGCTCGGCGTTCCAGTTCGGCACGGGCTTCGGTAGCAAAGAACATATCCGTGAAAAGCCAGCCGGGAAAGAACGCAGGCGGAGGCGGCGTGACGATGCCGCGGCCCGGCGTGCCAGTGACCAGTCTCAAAAATTCAAACTTCGGAAAGTTTGCGATATTCGAAACTTCCGAAACGAGCTTTCCCTGCACCTCGGCCTCAAAGTCGATATCATCGCGAACGTCCGAGGGACTTCCCCATGCACTTGGAAAACCGAAAAGCACATCGTACCCGACTGCCAGGTCAGCCGCAGCATCCCAGGTCTGCGTAGCTCCAGCACCGACCGCGCAGCCTGAGAGCGCTCCATCATAGATCCCGTGAAATCGTTCCATGCTGTCGAAAGCGATCACGGTTCCCATCGAGAATGCCCAAAGTATTGTGTGATCGGGTTCGGCAATGTTGTCTTTGAAATAGACGGTGAGATCTTTGAGGTCGTGAATGCCGCCTTCGACTTCCCAGCCGTTATCGCGATAGGCCGAGCCTGCGAGAGCGTAGCCCTGAGCTAACAACACGGGGACAAGAGCGTTGCTCGGAGCGATGTCGGCATTTCGGTTATCGACCTCTCCGGGATGGTCGGCTTTGTCGCGATAACCATGGCCATAGACCAGCAGAGTTCCGTTCCAGTTGGAGGGGACGACGATCCGATACGGCGCGTTGTTGATCTCGCCGGTCACATCCAATGGGCCGATCTGATCCGCCGCGAAAAGATCTGACGCTGCGAAGACAAGTATGAGCGAACAAAAAGCGAGGGCTTTCTTCAGCATTTGAGATTCTCCTTTTTTGAAACAAGCGCAGAATGTCACCGGCTGAGTGCCGCGGCCTGCGTGAAGTGAAACTATTGGGACTCTTGGAGTTGTACTACTGGAATGGAGGGGATGTCAATGAGCAATGTTATACAGTGATCCTGATCCATCCGTCGTCGATGCGCACCTCATAACCCTCGAGGGAGCATTTCTTCTCGGTGAAGCATTCGCCCGAGCGGACGTCGAAGCGCCAGCCGTGGAGGTCGCATTCGACAATGCTGCCGTACAGGCGCGAATCGGCGAGCGGATAGCCTTTGTGCGGGCAGAAATTTTCGATCGCGTGGAAGCTGCCGCCGATGTTAAAAAGGGCTAGCTCTGTACCGTCTTTCAATTTGACAGTCGCGCCGCGACCCGGAGGGACGGATTCGGCCTTCCCAACTGTAATGATCTCGCCCGTGCGGACGGGCTTTCTTTTGTTCTGTTTATGCTTTCCCATCAGGCTAGATATGTAGTGTTGCTAAATCGCCCGCAGGATGGCAAATCCAAATTCCTTGCTTTCTAGAGCTATCTCGCCGAAAATAGTGGCTATGGCCGAAACGCAAGGTGAAGCACGTGCGCGAATGCGTTGCAGTGAAATAATGACCAGGGACGTCAGAACGGCGTCGCCTGAGATGTCGCTTCGGGAGGTTGGTGCCATGATGCGCGACGGCGATATGGGGGCCGTTCCAGTCGTCGATGGAGGCAAACTGGTCGGTATCGTAACGGATCGCGACATCGTTGTACGTGCGGTTGCGGAGGGAAAGGACGCGTCCACGCCCGTTGCGGAAGCGATGACCAGCGAAATATTCTCAGTCAGCCCAGACGATTTCGTTTTTGAAGCGATCCGCATGATGGGCGACAAACAAGTCCGCCGTATCCCAGTAGTTACCGAATCGGACGAGTTGGCCGGCATTATCTCGATAGCCGACATTGCACTCGAGATCGAGGATCAGCGCGAGATCGCTGAGGCCCTCGAGGAAATATCCAGCGGCGCCGGATTTTGGGGAAAGAAGTAAGAAATGGCTAAGTCACTAAACCGCTATTTTCAGTTTGTGGGCTCGTCGAAGAACGTTCAATCGGGGCGACTCTGGTATCCGGCCGCAGACGTTTACCAGACGGAGGACGGTTGGCTTGTGAAGGTGGAGTTGGCGGGTGTTTCAGCAGAGGATGTCGAGATCGATATCCAGGGGAAAACGCTGAATATATCGGGCTGTCGGAAGGACAAGTCCTGCGCTGTGGGCACGTCATACCATCAGATGGAGATCACGTACAGTCGATTCGAGAAAACATTGAATTTTCCCGCATCCATTGAGGGCGCAAAGGTCGAACACAATTTCGAGAACGGTCTGCTGATCATTCATTTGAAAAAGGCAGTTTAGGCCGGTCTGGAGCCGATGGCGCGATTGCGGTTTCTTATTTTTTTTTTCCGTGGACAGAAAACTTTCATCCACAAAATAAGAAAAGAAGAAAGGATGACAAGAGAAAAGCAGTTCCACGGCCAACTTGTACGGCTGGGCTGTAACTGGATCTAATTGACGAGCAGATATATGGCTGACGAACAAACTCAAGATCAAGTGAAAGCGGAAGAACCGCCGCCGTTTCCAGGGCCTTTCGAGATAGCGATACTGCCGCTGCAGAACACTACGCTATTCCCGGAGACGGTGGTGCCGCTGGCGGTCGGGCGCGACCGTTCGGTCCGCGCGGTTGAGTCAGCCCTCAGCACCGAAGAAAAGCTCATCGGTTGTATCACGACAAAGACCGAGAACGTCACAGGCGATGAGGCGAAATTCGAAGATCTCTATAAGATCGGCACGATCGTAAATATCAAGCGCATGATGCGTAACGACGGCATTATGCAGCTGATCGTCCAGGGAATGGACCGCTTCGAGATCCTTGAATGGATCGAGGACCAGCCTTATATCAAGGCGAAGATCCAAGTGCTCCCAGATCTCCGCCGTATCGATGAAGGCGAGATCGAGGCTCTTAAGCGAAACATTCAAACCCTTATTCAGCAGGCCCTCGCATTACTGCCGAACGTGCCGCCCGAGGTTCGGATGGCCGTGATGACGCAGACCGACCCGGTTCAGATCGCATACTTTCTCGCGTCCGTTCTTGACCTCGGCGTCGAGACCGAGCAGAAGATGCTTGACTCAAGCACCGTTGATGGACTGCTTAGCCTCACACACGCGGCGCTCTCTCGCGAGCTCGAGATCATGCAGATCAGATCGAAGATCGCAACCGAGGCTCAGACTGAAATGGACAAGTCGCAGCGCGACTACGTCCTTCGTCAGCAGATGAAGGCGATCCAGAAGGAACTGGGCGAGGATGAATCGGGTGAGCGCGCTGAAGCTTCACAGCTTCGCGAACGGCTCGAGACGGCCGACCTTCCGGAAGAAGTTCGAAAAGAAGCCAATCGCGAGTTGAAACGAATGGAAGCGTTGCCGCAGTCGGCTCCGGACTTTCATGTAATTCGCACTTATCTTGAATACATCCTCGATCTTCCCTGGAATAAGGCGAGCGAGGAAAAGCTTGACCTTAACGAAGCTCAGAAGATCCTCGACGAAGATCATTACGGACTTGAAGACATCAAGGAACGCATCCTCGAATCACTGGCCGTTGTTAAATTGCGGCCGGATTCGAAGAGCCCGATCCTTCTCTTCGTCGGACCGCCTGGAGTGGGTAAGACCTCGCTGGGACGCTCCATCGCACGTTCGCTCGGACGAGAGTTTGAGCGTCTATCGCTGGGCGGTATGCGCGACGAGGCGGAGCTTCGCGGACACCGCCGCACCTATATCGGTGCAATGCCGGGTCGCATCATTCAAGCGCTCCGGCGCGTCGGTGTGAACAATCCGGTGATGATGCTCGACGAAGTCGATAAGCTCGGCAACGACTTCCGCGGTGATCCTGCCTCGGCGTTGCTCGAGATCCTCGACCCTGCTCAGAACAACACGTTTCGCGACAATTATCTGGACCTGCCGTTCGACCTTTCGAAGGTTTTCTTTATCGCGACCGCCAATCAGCTCGGCCCCATCCCGATGCCGCTGCGCGACCGCATGGAGATCATTCAGCTCGCCGGTTACAGCGATCGCGAGAAGCTGAACATCGCCAAGCAGTACTTGATCGCAAGACAGATCAAAGAAAACGGCCTTACTGAAGATCAGCTTACGATCACCGACGCGGCCGTCAATCTTCTGACGTCGCGGTATACCCGTGAGGCGGGCGTTCGGCAATTGGAACGTTCGATCGGCAACCTCGCCCGAAAGGTTGCACTGAAGGTCGCTCAGGGTTCAACGGACAAGGCCATCGTCGATGCGGCGGATGTGAAGGAGTATCTCGGGCCGGCGCGCTATCATCCGGAAGAGGCCCGAAAGGAACTTCCCGCGGGTGTCGCGACCGGTATGGCTTGGACCGAGATGGGTGGCGAGGTGCTGTTCATTGAGGCGACTCTGCTGCCGGGAGGCAGTGGTTTGACCCTGACCGGGCAGCTCGGCGACGTCATGAAGGAATCAGCCCAGGCGGCGCGCAGCTACCTGTGGGCTCACGCCGCTGATTTTGGGATAGATCCAAATCTAATAAAGCAAAACGGAATTCATCTCCACGTTCCAGCCGGTGCTATTCCGAAAGACGGCCCGAGTGCCGGGGTTACGATGGCGTCGGCAATGGCGTCGCTCTACACCGGCCGCAAAGTTCGCACTGATACGGCAATGACTGGCGAGATCACGCTTTCCGGACAAGTCTTTCCAGTCGGCGGTATCAAGGAAAAGGTCCTCGCCGCACACCGCGCCGGTATCCGTCGTATCATTCTGCCGGCTCAGAATGAATCTGATACCGAAGAGATCCCGGAAGATGTTCGGGCCGAGCTTGAGATAATACCGGCGAAGCTTGTCAGTGACGTGCTCAACGCCGGCCTCGAGACCGAAGTGACCGAGCGGCCGCTTCCGGGCGGTTTCGTACCTTCGGCCGAGCCTTCGAACGATGGCTCGGCTGACAGGCTAATAGCTCAGAAAGCCGAATAAATGGGTAGCTGAAACCCGATTTGCGGGTATATTCCACACTGGAACGGCGTTGTTATTGGGCGTCTTTCCTTTACTACAGCATCAAATGAAATTCCCCCGAACAAGCCCAAGGGCGTTGATCCTCGTCGCGTCCGTGATCTCCGTAATAGGATTTTGCGTCACGTTCTGGAACTCTCCACAGTCTGCGCAGGTAAAGCGGAAGACCGCTAAGCTCACCGCACCGGATGAGATCACGAGTTTGCTGCGCGACCCTCAAAAGAACCTCGTCCGAGTACGAGTAGACAATAAGAAGGATCGTGATGCTGCCGCGAAGATGGGCATCATCGTTGCCGAAGACGACAGCTTCATCTTGATCGCCGCGGAAAGTCTACCGCCCACGCTGTCTGAAAATTTTTCAAAAGTTGAAACGTCGATCAATCTGCCCGGCAGTTCGTTCGATCCGCTAAAGACTCCGCCGGCCGGAACCGTGTCCGCTGAGGCTGCACCGGTGGGGAAGGGCTACTACATAGTTCAATTCGGCGTTACCGCAACCGACGAGTTGCTCGATAGTTTACGCGAGAGCGGTTCGACAATAATTCAGTACATCCCGCACCAAGCGTTTGTCGTTTACGGCGATGGTGATGCTATCGGGAAGGCGGCCGAGCATTCTCGTGTGAGGTGGGTAGGTAAATACCTTCCCGAGTACAAACCTTCCAAGAATCTCCGAGCACAACTGAACGCGGTAAATTTGGGCCAGCCGCCGAAAAAGGGAATCTCCGAACTGGAGGAAACGGGCGGTTCAACGGCGATCTTCGACGTGGCTGTTTTCTCCAACGTCGACGTGGAGATGGCTGCTGCCAGCATCGCACTCGCGACGTCAGGCAAAATTCGAAATGTGATCAGCCTGCCAAACAATTTCTTCAACATTGTGCGTATCGAAGCGAGCATTGACCTGATCGAAGAGGCGTCTAAGGTTGAAGAGGTGTTCTCGATCGAATCCTGGGGCCGCCCGACTAAGGAAGACGAGGTTGCTGCACAGATCGTGGCGGGTAACTATGTCGGCAACGTCGTCGCTCCGCCTGGCTATGATCCTCTGACCCAATTCGGCGTGAATGGTCAAGGCATAACTGTATCGGTGGTGGATGATGGCGTCGGCATCCCCGGCGACGGCGGATTCTATATAACGTCGGGAAATGCGGTCGACGGTCCGCTGCGAGGAGCAACCGCCGGAGCACAAGGCCACGGGCATCTTCAAGCATCCATCATTGCGGGCGACAGCCCTTACTCGGTTCTCGACCCGAACGGGTACAACTACGGTGTCGGTATCGCTCC
>JAQSDP010000432.1 GCA_029945985.1 bacterium
AGCTTGTGAAGGGCGGGCATGAGATGTCGCTGTTGACGTTTGAGCCGGGTGAGGCGGACGAACTGGCGGTGCGGGATTCGTTGGCGGCAGATGGGATCGAGTGGCACTGGCTGCGGTACCACATGAGGCCCTCGGTGCCGGCGACGCTGTTCGATATTGCGAATGCTGTCCGCTTCATCCAAAAGCTGATGAAGAAGCGGCGGTTCGATATTCTCCACGCACGCTCGCACGTGCCGATGATGATGGCGGCGCTAGCCCGTAATTCAAGCTCGCACAAGCCGAAACTGCTCTTCGATATTCGGGGGTTTATGCCCGAGGAGTACGTTGATGCCGGCGTCTGGCCCGACGGCGGTGCGATCTATCGAAATGTAAAACGTGCGGAAAGCTGGCTCATGAAGCAAGCCGATGGGTTTGTAGTTCTAACGGAAAGGGCCCGCGAAATACTCGCCGATCAGATCGGAAAGCGGCCGGTCGAGGTGATCCCCTGCTGTGTCGATCTCAAGCGTTTTGAAACAGCGAATGAAGATTCAAGACGAGATATTCGCGCTAAGTTAGGGATCGGAGACCGTTACGCCATCGCGTATGTCGGAGCTTTCGGGGGCTGGTATCTTACTTTAGAAACCGCGGATTTTCTCGCTGCCGCAAAGAAGAAATATCCTGACCTGTTTACACTGATCCTCACGCAAAGCGATCCGGAAGTTATTCGGTCGCTCCTGCGAGAACGTGGATTTGGCGAGAATGATTTTTTTGTTGGGCGAGTAGCGTCGGCAGAAATTCCTAAATACCTTAGTGCTGCTGACACGGCTCTCTCGTTTATCAAGAACTGTTATTCCAAGCAGGCTTCGTCACCAACAAAAAATGCGGAGTATCTCGCATGCGGCCTTCCGATCATTGCGAATACCGGGATCGGAGATACTGATCGTCAGATCAGTGAAGATGGATCCGGGATCTTGATACACGATCTAACGGACAGTGGATATAAGAACGCCGTCGAGGCGATCTCGTCGTTCGGATCTGATACCCCGGAAATATGCAAAGCCGCAGCACGGACACGGTTCGATCTGGTCGACGTAGGGGGCGTCCGTTATCGTCGGATGTATGATTCGCTCGCTTCCGAGGGTGCGGTGTCCCGATGAAGGTCCTGGCGCTTAGTTCCTATCCCATCGAAGCGGCGGCCACGCGGTTTCGCGTTGGTCAATATGTCGGGCCGCTAGCTGAGCAGGGTGTCGAGATAGATGTGAGGCCCTTTCTCTCGAGGAAGCAGTTTCGATCGCTTTACAGCGGGAGTGGCGTTGTCGGGAAAGTGGCGGGAACGGCTGCGTCGATAGCGCGAAGGACCAAGGAACTCGCATCGGCATCGCGATACGACCTCCTCTTTGTTCAAAGAGAAGCGATGCCGTTTGGGCCGGGAATGTTTGAGCGACTTTTTCAGTCGATTGGGCGGATGCCGATGGTGTTGGATCTGGACGATGCGACGTACGTTAGGTATGTCAGCCCGACCTACGGGAAGTTGGGAAGCGCTTTGAAGTTCTTTGGGAAGACCGACAAGCTGATCGACCGGTCCGCGGTGGTGATTTGCGGTAATCGCTATGTAGCGGAGTACGTCGAAGGTCGCGGAAAAAGATCGGTCGTTATTCCGACCATCGTCGACACGGACGTCTTCTGCCCGATTGAAAAGGACCACAAGGTTCCGGTGATAGGCTGGATAGGCACACATTCAACTTTCCAATTCCTTGAACCGCTCTTCCCGGTATTCACAAAACTTAGGGCAAAACACCAATTTCGGCTCCGGATCGTCGGCTCTGGAAGGCATGTCGTGGAAGTTCCCGGCGTCGACGTGGAGGTTGTCGATTGGTCGCTTAAGCGCGAAGTTTCGGACTTTCAGTCGCTTGATATTGGGCTTTATCCCCTAGATACCCGTGGGTCTTTGGATCCGGCTTGGCTTGCGGGAAAATCTGGCTTTAAGGCGATCCAATATCTCGCGGTTGGCATTCCATTTGTTATGTCGCCGATCGGCGTTTGCGCCGACATAGGCGAGGCGAGCACGACCCACTTCAATGCAGCGTCAGACGAAGATTGGTATAATTCCCTTGATAAACTATTGACCGACAAGAATTTGAGGTCTGCGATGGGAGCCGCCGGACGGGCACATTCGGTCGCGATGTATGATCTTGAGAAATATGCGGCGATTTTGGCCGATACTTTAAGAGCCGCGAGGAAAGACCGCTAATGTTGAGACGGATCAGACTTATAGCACTCGCCGCGACGGCGGTGTTGCCGTCGCCGCTAGCGGTCGTTGTGTTGCGGTGGGTCTTTGGCTACAAGATCGGTAAACGTGTTCGGATCGGGTTTTCGGTTGTAGATGCGGCGGAGTGTGAGATTGGGGACGATGTTTCGATCGGCCACTTGAACATTGTTACGGGCGTTGGAAAGCTTTCGATCGGGGAGCATTCGCGGATCGGCGCTCTGAATATTTTTCGGGGCGGTGATGCGATCAGGATCGGGCGATACTGCGACATACTTCGGTTGAACGAGATCAACTCGATTCCCGAACCGGATGTGGTCAACGATATCGATCCGAGATTTTTGATGGGTGACGGTTCGATGATCGGAGCCTCGCACAAGATCGACTTTACTGACCGTGTCGAGTTTGGAAAATGCGTGATCCTTGGTGGAAGAAATTCGTCAATTTGGACGCATAACCGGCAGATGACTAAGCCCGTGGTTGTTGGCGAACGGACATACCTTGGATCGGAAATAAGAATCGCTCCGGGAAGTGAGATTGCGTCGCGATGCATCGTGGGAATGGGGGCGGTAATCAGCGGGCGGTTTGATTCGGAATATAAGCTGATCGGCGGGGTGCCGGCAAAAGAGATCAAAGACCTCGACGAGGATGGCCGATTCCTGACCGAGAGAAAGACGCGGAACGATCTGCCTGACGACATTTAATGCGGAGTACCTACGTAGCTTGGGGCCTGATTATCGCAATCGCTTTTGGTGCGATAGCTATTCTTGTGCCCGAAGGCATTGGTGCCGCAATAATGCTGGTCACCTTGTCTCTGATCCTTCTTCCGATTCTTCGCAATTATTCTTCTGATCCGGATCTGATCACAAAGATATTCTTCGCCGGTCTTGCTCTTCGCCTACTTTTCGGACTGACGGTATACGCGAATGGCTGGTTCGACTTTTTCGGCGGTGATGCCTTGACCTACGATTGGCGCGGGGCGTTGATCGTAGACTATTGGCGGGGATTGGTGCCGTCAAACTCACCGGAACTGATTCGTACCATGTCGACGAATGGTCCGGGTTGGGGGATGCACTATCTGGTTGCTGGTATCTACGCCGTATTCGGCCGTAATTTCCTGGCCGCGCAAACATTTGTAGTCGTCTTCGGCGCGGCGACCGCCCCCTTGGTACATATATGCACTGAGAAGGTCTTTCAGAATCAACGCGTAGCAAGATTTGCTGCGATCAGTATCGCCGTGTTTCCAGCCTTTGTTATTTGGTCGGGCCAATTATTGAAGGACGGATTGATCATCTTTCTCCTTGTCCTTGCAATGACGATGGTGCTGAAGCTTCAGGAAAAGTTCAGCTATGGTGCAGTGGTCCTCTTGATCTTGTCGCTCTTTGGGATAATTTCGCTACGCTTTTACATCTTCTATATGGTCGCGGTTGCGGTCGCCGGAAGTTTTGTTTTAGGCGTTTCAAACAGTCCGGCGTCGCTCTTCCGGCGGGCTATTGTCCTGGTCATTATGGGCGTGGGTCTAACGTACCTCGGTGTTGTTCAGACTGCGACAATGGACTTTGAAAGGTTCGGCGATCTCGAACGGCTTCAGAGAAGCCGGCTGGATCAGGCTGTTTCAGCCGATTCGGGTTTCGCTGAGGATATCGACGTATCCACAACTCGTGGGGCGGTCACAGCCATACCGATAGGATTCGTGTACCTGATCTTCGCTCCGTTCCCCTGGGATGTTCGGAGTTTCCGACAAACAATCACGCTACCTGAAGTCTTCATTTGGTGGGCGATGATCCCGTTCCTGGTGGGCGGCGCCTGGTATACCATTCGGCACCGCCTTCGGAAGGCGTTCCCGATCCTTCTTTTCTCGGGGTTGCTAACGCTTGCATATTCGATCTTTCAGAGTAACGTCGGAACGGCATATCGCCAGCGGACGCAGATCCAGGTCTTCTTCTTTATGTTCATCGCTGTTGGATGGGTCTTGTTGAAAGAGCGGCGAGAAGATAGAAAGCTTCTTTTGGATGCGAAGCGGAAGCAACTCCGTCATATTGTCAGGCCTGAAGTGCAGGGGCAAAGCTAAATGTGCGGAATTACCGGATTTGTAGTTAAAAATGGTTTGCGGCCGGAGCGTGGGGTTCTGGAGGCGATGAATCAGGCGATCTTTCATCGGGGGCCCGATGAGGATGGTTTTTTTATTGATGATCATGCCGCGCTGGCAATGCGGCGATTAGCGATCATCGATCTTGCCAGCGGGCAGCAACCGATCTGGAACGCGGACAGGACGAAGTGCATTTTCTTCAACGGCGAGATCTACAACTATCGAGAGCTCAGAGAAGGCCTCGATGAGCGAGGGCACAAGTTCTACACCAATTCTGATACTGAGGCAATCGTTCATCTGTACGACGAGTTTGGCGTCGATTGCGTACTGCATCTCCGCGGAATGTTCGCGATTGCGATCTGGGATACGCTCGAGCAGTCATTGTTTTTGGCCCGAGACCGTGTCGGCAAGAAACCACTTCTTTACTCGCATCAACCTAATGGAGACCTGATCTTTGGATCCGAATTTCAAGCACTGCTCAAGCATCCGTCCGTTTCACGTGACGTAGATCCCGAGGCTATCGATGCGTTTCTGTCATATCTTTGCGTTCCTGCTCCCCTGACGGCTTTCAAGGCGATTAGGAAGCTCGAACCGGGACACTGGCTAATTTGGAAGGGCGGAGCAATAGAAACCCAACGTTATTGGCTTCCAGATTTCTCGACCAAGATCAAGATCTCAGAAGAGGATGCGATACAAGAAACAACTCGGCTTTTAAGGGAATCCACGCGGCTCCGAATGATCTCTGAGGTGCCACTGGGGGCGTTCTTGTCGGGAGGGGTCGATTCATCAACCGTGGTGGCGCTGATGGCGCAAGAATCATCGACACCTGTGAAGACCTTCTCGATTGGTTTCGAAGAACAAGACTATAGCGAACTCAAATACGCAAAACGCGTAGCCGAGCATGTCGGAGCGGAGTACAACGAGTTTATTGTGAGGCCGAAAGCCTTAGAGATCCTGCCCACATTGGTTCGCCATTATGGTGAACCGTATGCCGATCCATCGGCAATACCGACGTTTTACGTTTCGCGCGAGACACGAAAACATGTCACTGTTGCCCTGAACGGCGACGGCGGGGATGAGAGCTTTGTCGGCTACGAACGTCACGTTGCCATGAGATACGCGGAGCTATACCGGAGATTGCCCGCGGTCCTTCGTTTGAGCTTGATCGAACCCGGGCTAAGCCTATTGCCGGCGTCAACGGATTTTCGAAATCGACTGACTCGTTTTCAACGATTTCTGGCCGCGGCTTCACAAGAGCGTGCTGATCGTTACTTCCGTTGGCTAAGTACGTTCAGTCCCGAGGAAAAGGCCGTTAGCTACACTCCCGAGTTTTCGGAAATGACCCGATCCTTTAAGCCGGTTGACTTCCTGGAACCGTACTTCGCGCGATTGAATGGTAAAGGAATAGTCGACGCGACGTTGCTCGCCGACCTGATGACATATCTCCCCAACGACCTTCTTGTAAAAGTAGATATTGCGAGTATGGCAAACTCTCTGGAAGCTAGGTCGCCTTTTCTTGACCACAAAGTCATTGAGTTTGCAGCAAGTCTTCCGGAAAACCTGAAGCAAAGTGGAAGGGACCCGAAGTCTCTACTTAAGAAGGTCGCAGAACGACTAGTTCCAAAAGACGTTATCTACCGACAGAAGATGGGATTTGCGATGCCCATCAGATACTGGCTGGGCTCCGAACTGAAAGAGTTCACTCGAGAAACGCTTCTCTCTTTAAGGTTCAACCAGCGGGGTTTCATAAGTGCGGACTCCGTCGAACGTCTGATTCAGGAGCAAGAGGCAGGTACACGGGATAATTCGTGGAAGATCTGGACGCTCTTGATGCTTGAGCTATGGTTTCGGGAGTTTATCGATTGATGCGGGTGTTATTATTGACCAACGGCCAGGCAAACCAAAAAGCTTTGGCGAGCCGTATTCAGAAAGTCGCTACGCTTTCCGGGATCATCGTGTCGAACAATATTCCAAAACGTAGGCCCGCGTTTTGGAAGACCCTTCGGCTGCGGGCAAATGCGCTGGCAAGCCGGTCGGTCGGTCGGCCACTACTGAATGCCTGGTTGGGAATGCTCGACTACTATCAGTCCGCATATCCAGATTTCCCGATTGGGCCGATCCAGGTATCAAATGTCAACGATGATGCGACCATGAATGCGATTGATTGCGAGAAGCCGGATTTGGTGGTGGTCTCAGGGACAAACCTGGTCGGCAAACGCGTCATTGAAGCCTCAATGCGTAGCGGCAGAATAATTAACCTCCATACCGGAATATCTCCGTATGTTCGTGGTGGGCCTAACTGCACGAACTGGTGTCTATCGAAAGGCTGGTTTGATCTTATTGGCAATACGATTATGTGGCTCGACCTTGGTATCGACACCGGGAACATAATTGCAACGGAACAGACTCCGTTGGACGGCAGCGAAACACTAGAGCTGCTTCACACAAAGGTGATGGACCATGCTCATTCGTTGTACGTAAGGGTGATAGAACGGATTGGAGAGGGGAGCCCCGTCAGATCTGTGCGACAGAGCAACATTGGAGTTGGCACTCATTTCAACTCCGTTGACTGGTCGCTACCCGACATTCGCCGGGCAGTCAACAACTTTCAGTCGGATTACAGCAAGTTTTTCAACGATCAGACAAACAAGCTGAACCACGAGATCAGATACACCCTGGTTCCGCTCGAGCATGCTTAAGGGGATCGCAAAGACAGCTTATTATCAGGGGCTTTCGATATCAGGGGCACTCACTCGACGCGTCGACGCTTTGCGCCGTACGGGACAAATCGCCGTACTCAACCTCCATAGTGTATCGAACTCTGGTAACAACTATTGGCCTCCAATGAGGCCTGACGTATTCGAAGATCTCCTTATTTTCCTGAAGGAGCATTTCTGGGTTAGGCCGATAGGTGACCTTGGCCCGAAGGATTCCGACCGACCGACCGCTGTTCTTTCGTTTGATGACGGCTACTACGATTTTCTAGAGTTTGCTCTCCCCCTCCTCCGAAAGTATGGGTTCCGAGCCAATATGAACATTGTGCCGGAGTGCGTGATTACTGGAAGGCCGATCTGGAACGTCAGACTTTACGACTTTCTCGCTGCAGCAAGCCGCAAACAGATAGACTACCTTCACATACCGGGACTCTCGATAACTCTTAAAGGGGAGAGCCCAAGTGCTAAGCTCCGGTACGGACTTCAGATCAGCAGATTCCTCAAAAGCCGCGCTAGGCGAGAGCGCCAGGCGATATGGAAGTCAATAGAATCTGTTGTCGAAGAGTTCGATGGGCCAAGTACAAGAATGATGAACGCTAACGAGGTCAGGCAGATCGCTGAATTCACGGATATAGGAGCTCATTCTTATTCTCACGAATCCATGGGTTACGAGGAAACAGGTTTTCTGGAAAACGATTTGGAGCAATGTCAGAAGTTCTTCTCAGAAGAACTCTCAATTAAGCTTGACACTTACGCATTTCCAAACGGGAGCTACCGACAAGAGCAGGTGGAGTATTTGTTGAATAACGGTGTAGAGTTGGTGCTTCTCGTTGACGAGAAGTTTGCAAAGCCTGGTTCGCAGGTACTGCCTAGAATTACGCTTTACGGCGGTTCGAGAATAGAAGTGATATCGAAGGCACTCAACTATTAATGTCGGTTACTTAAAGACTTGGTATGAAAGGTGTGATTCTCGCGGGGGGGCTTGGGTCCAGGCTTCATCCGCTTACTAAGATAACGAATAAGCATTTGCTGCCTGTGCACAGCGAACCGATGATCTATTATCCGATCAAGGCGCTGATCAATGCTGGAATCGAGGACATCATGATCGTCACCGGGGGGAATTCGGCTGGTGACTTTTTGCGGCTGCTCGGGAACGGAAAGGATTTCGGCTTGAAGCATGTCAACTACACTTATCAGGAAGGTGAAGGCGGGATCGCCGATGCGCTCAGCCTCGTTGAGCATTTCGCCGACGAAGAGCCGATCTGCGTCATCCTCGGCGACAACCTGATCGAGAAGAATATCAGGAAGGCAACGGATGAATATCGGGCGCAGGGCGGCGGAGCTAAGATCATGCTCAAACGCGTTCACGATCCGGAGCGGTTCGGCGTCCCCGAACTGGACGGAGATAAGGTGTTGAACATCGAAGAAAAGCCGAAAGCTCCGAAATCAGATTTTGCTGTCATCGGTATTTACTTCTACGACAATTCCGTTTTCGATGTCATCCGAACGCTGGTTCCATCCGGACGCGGGGAGCTTGAGATCACGGACGTTAACAATCATTACATCCGGCGCGGCGAGATGACCTGGAACGAACTCGACGGATGGTGGACCGATGCGGGTACTTTCGAAAGCCTTCTGCGTGCCTCCAACCTTGTGGCGGAAACAGGAGCGAACAATCTATGACGCAGACGGAGCAACAAACCATTTTTACTGAGGGCGAGATCAAGGACGTGGTCGTGTACCCCCTGAAGAAGTACTATGACGATCGCGGATGGCTCGCAGAGCTTTTCAGGCACGATGACCTTACTGAAGAGTTTTACCCGGTGATGTCATACATTTCATTCACCAATCCCGGAGTTCAACGCGGACCGCACGAGCACGTCGATCAAGCGGATCTTTTTTGCTTCATCGGACCCTCGACATTCAACATCCGCCTCTGGGACAACCGCCCGGATTCGCCGACTTATCGTCATATGATGTCTTTGCTTGTGGGCCAAGACAATCCGCAGGCCGTGGTTGTTCCGAAGGGCGTCGTTCATGGTTACAAGAACGTCGGCGATATAGACGGAATGGTGATCAACTGCCCGAACCGGCTTTATATGGGCGAGGGAAAACGCGAACCGATCGACGAGATCCGCCACGAAGATGACCCCGACACGATCTTTCGTATGGGTGCTTAGGGCCAGCTGGAAGTGAAAATCTTACGCATCATTGCGAGGCTTAACGTCGGCGGGCCCGCGCGTCATGTGGTCTGGTTGACGCAGGCTCTGCAGGGCGACGGCGTTGATTCGAAATTGATCGCGGGAACGGTTCCTGAGGGCGAGGAGGATATGTCTTACTTTGCCGCCGAGCACGGAGTTGAGCCGATCTACATACGCGAAATGAGCCGCGAGCTTTCGGCAAAAGATGCGGTCTCACTCTGGAAGGTTCTCCAGGTCATCCGCCGCGATCGGCCGGACATTATCCATACTCACACCGCTAAAGCGGGTACGGTCGGACGTGCGGCAGCATTCATATATAAGTGGTTCACCCCCGGCACTTTCATCGGCCGGCCGCGTCGGGTCAGGGTGGTGCACACGTTTCATGGCCACGTGTTCCACAGTTATTACGGCAGGCACAAAACGAAGATCTTCGTCCTGATCGAAAAGATCCTGGCGCGATTTGCGACGGACAAGATCATCGTCATCACGCCTCAGCAGCTCCGCGAGATCCATTCCGAGGTCGGTGTCGGACGCGAAAAGCAGTTCGAGGTGGTCTCGCTCGGCATCGATCTTTCGAAGTTTGATCAAGGCGAGGAAGCTAGGCGCTCATTTCGCAAGGAATTCGGCATTTCAGATGAAACGGTCCTCGTTGGCTTTGTTGGCCGCCTAACGGAGATCAAGAATGTTCCGATGCTGCTCAGAGCGGCGAAGGTCTACATTGAAACGGGCGAGGGTCCGGCAACTAAGTTCATCATCATCGGTGATGGGCACTTGCGGCACGAGCTTGAGCGGCTGGTGGAAGAACTTGGGATGAACGAGACTGTGATCTTTGCCGGCAATCGCGAAGATCTTGGGCGAGTTTATTCAGGACTTGATCTTATCGCTCTCACCTCACTGAACGAGGGTACGCCGCTCTCCGTGATCGAGGCGATGGCGAGCCGTCGGCCGGTGATCGCGACGCTTGTCGGCGGAGTCGTAGATCTATTGGGGCCGGTGGAGCAGGAGATCAGAGGTTTTTCGATTCGAGAAAGAGGCGTGGGCGTGCCCTCAGGAGATGTGACCACCCTGGCGAAAGGCTTGATTTATTTGGCGAAAAATGGAAGATTACGTTTTGACCTGGGTAATAAGGGCCATCAATTCGCACTAGATAATTACGGCAAGGAGCGACTCATATCCGATATTCGATCGCTCTACAGCCGATTGCTTGAGAAATAAACTCAAACTGGAGCGTGAAAACGCTCATGAACGAGAGCCCGGCAACTTCGTTTGAAGGTCTCGCCGGGGTACATATGTTTCAAACGATCTCAGGTCCGCTGGTCGCGGGAGCTATCAGCATCGCGCTCGCCGCGGCCCTTACATACGCCGTTCGGGCGTTTGCCCATCGCATCGGGCAGGTCGCGAAGCCGAAGAGCGATCGTTGGCACAAACGGCCGACGGCGATGCTCGGGGGTCTCGGCATCTTCCTCGCGACACTGATCGGGTACTTCATCTTCGTTCCCATTTCCGCCGAATCCCTGGTCATCATGGGAGCCGCAACTTGGCTCTTCATCGTTGGGCTGATCGACGATCTTTTCAACGTTAAACCATATCAAAAACTGTTCGGTCAGCTTGTGGGGGCGATCCTCGTCGTTGGCTATGGCCTCACGCTACCGCTCACGGGAAATGCGCTCGTCGATATTTGGATCACGGTCTTCTGGATCGTTGGCATTACAAACGCGATCAACCTGCTCGATAATATGGACGGGCTGGCCGCGGGTATCACGGCCATCGCGGCCTCGTCGCTCGCATTTGGACTGCTCGGCAACGGACAGATCAGCGAATTTCTTTTCGTATCGGTTTTCATCGGCGCCCTGATCGGTTTCCTGATGTTCAACTTCAACCCGGCGTCGATCTTCATGGGCGACTGCGGATCGATGTTCATCGGATTTCTGCTGTCGGCGTCAGTTCTATTGGGACAATCGGGAGGGCGTTCGCGGGGTATATTCACGATCCTTGCAGTTCCGGTTCTGATCCTGTTTGTTCCGATATTTGACACGACTTTCGTTACCGTTCTCCGGAAGCTGTGGGGGAGAAAAGCTTCTCAGGGCGGACGCGACCATACGTCGCATCGACTTGTTGCTCTGGGCCTTTCGGAGAGGTCGGCGGTGCTGATGTTGTATGCGTTTGCGATCATTGCAGGCGGACTTTCGATCGCGGTTGCTCAGCTTCCGCTCACTAGCAGTTTTGCCCTCATCGGGCTTTTCATTGCCGCTCTCACGATCATCGGCGTCTACCTATCGAAGGTGAAGGTTTACGAGGAGGACCAGGAAGATCTAGCGGCGAGCAACAACGCTGTATTTGCCTTTCTCCTAAACGTATCTCATAAACGCAGAATTTTTGAGGTTATCCTAGACGTTTTTCTCATCACGGTCTGCTACTACGGCGCGTACGTCTTTCTATTCGGTTCTTTTGAGAACGGCGGCAACTGGGATCTCTTCCTGCAAACGCTGCCGCTTCTTGTTGTGCTGAAGCTTTTCGCTTTTTTTCTCGTCGGAGTCTATCGCGGTCTGTGGCGCTACACCTCGATCGGCGATTTCGTTGTATATGCCAAGGGGGTCGCGATCGGCAGCGTCTTGAGTATCGTTGCGATCTTGCTGCTCTACCGTTTTGAAGGCTTCTCTCGTGCCGTTTTCGCCCTCGATGCGATTTTGTTGATCGTCACTCTCGCGGGTAGCCGAATGGCTTTCCGCCTGATCCGGGAGCTTATTCCGCTTCCCCATCAGGGGCTCGGGCGCCGAGTACTTATCTATGGTGCGGGTGACGGCGGCGAGATGCTTCTTCGGGAGCTTCGCAAAAATCCGGAATGGAACTACAGCCCCGTGGCGTTCGTTGATGACGATCCGCTCAAGAGAGACAAATTGATCAACGGGCTGAAAGTGTATGACGCTAACGGCTCGCTCGTTTCGGTGTGTCGTGAACAGAATATTCAGGAGATCCTGATTTCCTCGAACAAGGTCGAGCCGGAGGTGGTGAAACGCGTCCGTGAGATCTGCTCCGAAATCGACGTCCGACTGATGCGGGCGCAGATGAAGATCGAACCGATCGATTTCGAATAGTTCCTGCAATTGATGCGTACCTCACGTTTTACAGTCGCAGCACCACTTCGACACGTCGTTTTTGGAGCGACTGCCGTTACATTCGCGGTCGGTTGTTTCTTTGCGGTCTCCTGGGCCTTTGCTCACACTCTGGCAAGCAACTCGGACGCGATCCAAGCGTCGGAGTTCGCCGCTACTCTTTCGCCGGGCGACCCGCGCGCGCGATTTCGCTACGCTTTCGATCTAGAGAAAACCTTCGATCCTGAGGCGATCACCCGATCGCTGAAGGAGTATGAGACTGCGGTCGCTGCAAGCCCCCATAATTTCTCTTACTGGCTTGGACTCGGGCAAGCGCGCGAACGCGCTGGCGATCGACCGGCGGCCGAGGCCGCATACCGCCGAGCCTTGGAACTTGCTCCGAACTACGCGCGTACCAAATGGGCACTTGGGAATAATCTTGTCAGACAGGGCCGCACCGACGAGGGTGTCCAACTAATTCGAGGTGCGGTCGATCAGGATCCGGCGTTTGCGGCGCCCGCCGTTGTCGCGGCAATGCAGGCGTTCGATGGCGATGTTCTGCGAGCGACTGAAATTCTCGGCCCCAGCCCAATCGCACGCGCTGAACTCGCGAAGTATCTGGTTAACGCGGGGCGTTTTGACGAGGGGGTCGCGGTTTGGACGTCGGCGCAATTCGACATGAGTATCGCGAAGATCCAAGAAACCGGCATTGCGATCCGGGGCAAGTTGGTCGAGGCGAAACGCTTTCATGATGCCGCTCAAATCACAGGCTCCATCCAGCCGGACGAGAGCAAACGACCGGCTGTCGGTGCAATGACTAACGGGGGCTTTGAGACCTGGGTAGCATCGCAAAACGCGGACTTTTTTGATTGGCAGATCGGGCAGCCATATCCGATATACGGCCTTTCAGAGAGCCAACCCAAAGAGGGGCGTTACAGTCTTCTGGTTAGATTCACTTCGGCATCTAAACTCGAGATGGCGACAATAAGCCGCACGGTCGCTCTCGAACCGGACACTTCATATCAACTTTCGTTCGCGTATCGCAGCGACCTGACGTCCCGTGCCGAGTTTCGATGGGAAGTACTGTCAGCCGCCGACTCAACGCGGATCGCGATCGGCGAGCCGCTTGCGAACAAGTCCGACTGGGCGGAGGTGGGGATAAGGTTCTCGGTTCCCGCCAATTGTGATGGGATCACGATCCGGTTGGTTCGTGAGAAATGCGACTCGGCCGCCTGCACCGTGTCCGGGAATCTTTGGTTCGATGATTTTAGGCTGAACCGATCTTGAACATATTTTGAGCCAGACCCTCACAACCAACGAACCTAGAACGAGCAGAACGATCTTCGCTCTGCTTTTCATCATTCCGATTTTCGCAGTATTGCTTTACGGAAGCACGGATGTCAGTGCACTGATCCCGTTGGCGATCTTGACGACTATCCTCGCCGGGAGCTGGATCGGCCGAGGCTGGCGTTCGGGCGCTTTCGAATTGAACCTTGACGCAATTCAACTACCCCTTCTTGGACTTCTACTTCTTGGATTGGTTCAACTACTTCCGTTGGGCGATGCCGGGATTCAACCCGGTGTATTATCCGTTTCCCCCTCGAACGCACTTTCGATCGACCCATTCTGGACACGCATCTTTCTCGTCAGGCTTGTCGGCTACACTATCTTCTTCGCCGCGGCTCTTACCTTTATCGATACGGAGGGTCGTTACCGGCGGGCACTCACCGTCATTCTCATTTTCGGTGGCGTTATTGCTTTCATCGGCGTCCTCCAGAAACTTACAAGTCCAGATGCTATCTACGGCGTCCGCAAACACACGGGCGCGATCCCGTTCGGGCCGTACATCAACTCGCATCACTTTGCATCGCTGATGGTCCTGATCTCGGGAATGGCGATCGCTCATTTGCTGGGCAGCGGCATTTCGAAGCAGATCAAACTCTTGGTTGCGATCTCGGCGGCCGTGATGGCGATCGCGGTTCCTTTCACAAGCTCTCGAGGGGGCGTTATTGCATACATCGCAATGCTCTCTGTCGCGGTTCTCGCTTGGTTTTATCGAGGGAAGGAGAAGGAAGCAAGAAGTTGGGCACCGATACTCGCAGGCGGTTCAGGTCTAGCGCTTATAGTCGTAGGTAGCATCGTCTATCTGGGCGGTGAAGCGTCACTGCTTCGCGGGTTTGGGGTCCAAAACGCGACTGACGATATCTCAAGCGGCCGCTTCCATTTCTGGTCCGTTGCATGGCAGATCTTTCTTGCGAACCCCATCCTCGGTACCGGTTTCGACTCTTTCGCGATGGCATTCACTAAGTTCGATACGCAGAGCGGAATGTTCCGCGTAGAGCAGGCACACAATGACTACCTGCAAATGCTTTCCGATGGCGGCATCCCAGCATTTCTCATTACGATCAGCTTCATTATTTTGCTTGTTAGAAAGGCTCTGAAACGAATCAGAGAAGAGTCGGATGACTTGGTAAGGACGACGGTGATAGGCGGCCTTGCGGGGTGTGTCGGGATCTTCGTTCACAGCATCTTCGATTTTCCGCTCCGTACGGCGGGGAACGCCTACGTGTTTCTGCTGGTCGTGGCCCTGATGTTTGCGCCGGTCGCAGCGTCGGTCAGGCGATCTAGCGGACGCGGACGATCACGTCCTTCTTCCCGCACGGAGCCTTGAAAGTCACTTGATAGATCCCGGTCTTGTCGCTGATCGATCTGATCACGAATATCGATCTGCCAGAAAGAGAGGCTAGCTCCGGCTCTCGTCTGACCTCGATATCCGACGGACTGCTCGACGCGCCGGTCACAAGTTTGATATCTTCTCCCTGCTCGATCGCAAGAATCATCGAGATACTGCCGCCGCTGTTTATCAGCGATACAGATTCCTGGCTAACGCTGATCTCGCAGGGCAGCAACTCACCGACGACAGCCTTACCTTCCACTATCCTGGGCCGGGCAATATCTCCCCTGTTTGCAGGTTCGTCCGCGTTCTTCGTTTCTTCATCAGCCCTCACCTCTCCGTCCGATTTGGACTCGCGCGGCCTTTCAATGGTCTTTGTTTTTGGGATCGTGATAATGATCGGCTCGAAAAGGGGTGCACCCGGTTTCTTTGCATCAACCTGCGAGACAGCTTTTTCAGAGGGTGTGGGCGTTGGCTTGGCCGCATCTTCGACAACCTCGGGTATTGGCGATACTTCGGGGGTAGGCGTCGGCTTGGCCGCATCTACGACGACCTCGGGTGTTGGCAATACTTCGGGAGTAGGCGTCGGCTTAGCCGCCTCAACGATGAGCTCAGGAGATGGCGATACTTCAGGGGTGGGCGTCTGCTTGGTCGTCTCCGAAACCACATCGGGCGAGGGCGAAACTTCCGGCGTCGGCGTCGCTTTTAGCGGGACTGTCAGAAGTTCGGGCGACGGGGACGGCTCCGCAGGGGCAGGCTTGATCGTTTCGGCCGCGGCTGCCGGAGAGGGTGCTGGCTGCGGCGGCGGACCGACCTCGGTCACCGCCGATCTCGAGTCCGACTCATTCGTCGCGACGGGTGCGTCA
>JAQSDP010000433.1 GCA_029945985.1 bacterium
TCCGGCGATTATAGAGCGTTGGTGGCGCCGGTGGCGGAGGATATACGGATCGAGCGTTTCGACACCCTTCCTACCGGTCGGGTTTCTGCCCCAGAGCGCCCGGTCGCTATCGCTCCCGGTTCTGACAAGCTCGACATTCTTCACATATTTACCAATTCGCGGGACGAGCTGTTTAGGGTGTTGGACGAGGCTCGGGGTGTTATCAAGCAGGACGGGGCGATCTGGGTTTCTTGGTACAAGAAGGCCGCGAAACTCTCGACGGAGATAACCGAGGACACGATCCGCGAGGCGGCGTTGCCGATGGGGCTCGTGGATGTGAAGGTGTGCGCGGTTGACGAGAAGTGGTCGGGGTTGAAGCTGGTGATCCGGAAGGAACTGCGGAAATAGTGGTAATTGCTAAGTGGTTATTGGTAAGTAGAAATCTAACTTACCACTAACCATTTACCACTGACCACTATCATCAAAATCGGATATAATTCTGCGCCGATCTGCGAAAGCCCACGTAATAGTTTAGCGAGCCGGAAACCATGCCTGAGTTCGATAAGAGAATTGACGCTTATATAGAGAAGTCGAGAGACTTTGCACGCCCGATACTTGAGCATTTGCGGAAGCTGGTGCACAAGGCCTGCCCTGATGTCGAGGAGACGATCAAGTGGGGTTCGCCGCACTTTGACTATAAAGGAAGCCTTGCTGGGATGGCCGCGTTCAAGGAGCATTGCGCGTTCGGGTTTTGGAAGCAGAAGTTGATGGATCTGAGACCGGTTGAGGCGACGGCAATGGGCAGCTTTGGTCGGATCGCTTCGTTGAAGGATCTGCCGAAAGACAAAGAGATCGTCGCGCTGCTCCACCATGCGATGGAGCTTAACGAGAAGGGCATCAAGGTCCCGAAAAAGCCCGCGGCGGTGAAGGCCGACGTCATCGTGCCTGACGCGCTTGCTGCCGCCCTCGCACAGAACAAGAAAGCGAGTGCCGCGTTCGACAAGTTCAGCCCGTCGCACCGGCGAGAATACGTTGAGTGGGTCACTGAGGCGAAGACCGAGCCGACGCGCAATAAGCGGATCGCCACGACGATCGAATGGTTGATCGAAGGCAAGTCGCGAAATTGGAAATACGAGAGCACGAAGAAGTCCGGAGCCTGACCGTAAGGAAGGGGCTAGCGAGTAAGTGAGAAATGTATGAGTTTAGGGGTTAGTCCTTACGCGGTGGCGTAGGAATTTTGCCCGCGAATAGGACCAGAATTATTTCTATTCGCGTCGATTCGCGTTATTCGCTCGCAGAGATATATTTAACGTATGGCAGATCCAATTCTTGTAGCAAAGCGCGACGGGACCGAAACCGGACAATTCTTCCTGCTCCCGCAGATGGCGAACCGGCACGGTGTGATCACCGGGGCGACCGGAACCGGTAAGACGGTAACGCTGCAGAAGCTGGCGGAGGGTTTTAGTGAACGCGGGGTGCCCGTTTTTATGGCGGACATCAAGGGCGATCTTACGGGCGTCACGCAGCCCGGCGGCGGCAACGCGAAGATCGATGCCCGGAATGCTCAACTCGGGATCACGCCAACATTCACGGGGTTTCCCGCGACCCTATGGGACGTGTTTGGTAAGCAAGGTCATCCGCTTCGCTCGACGGTTTCGGAGATGGGACCGCTGCTGCTGGGGCGGCTGCTCGATCTGAATGAGACGCAGGAAGGCGTACTCGCCATCGCGTTCAAGTATGCCGACGATCACGGGATGCTTCTGCTGGATCTGAAGGACCTGCAAGCTTTGATGCGATGGGTCGGCGAGAATGCAAAGGAACTGACGACGCAATACGGAAACGTTTCGACGGCGTCGGTCGGCGCGATCCAACGTGGACTGCTGCAGCTTGAGCAACAGGGCGGCGAGATCTTCTTTGGCGAGCCGGCAGTCGAGCTTGGCGACTTTATGCAGACCCTCAGCGGCCGGGGCGTGCTGAACCTGCTCGCGGCGGATCAGCTTATCAATGCTCCGAAACTTTACTCGACATTCCTGCTGTGGCTGCTGAGTGAACTGTTCGAGAATCTCCCCGAAGCTGGTGACCTTGAAAAGCCCAAGCTCGTCTTTTTCTTTGACGAAGCCCATCTGCTTTTCTCGGACGCACCGCAAGCGCTGATCGATAAGGTCGAACAGGTCGTTCGCCTGATCAGGTCTAAGGGAGTCGGCGTTTATTTCGTGACGCAGAACCCGGCCGATATTCCGGAAAAGGTACTCGCCCAACTCGGCAACCGAGTTCAGCACGCACTGCGCGCATATACGCCACAGGAACAGAAGGGCGTTCGCGCCGCCGCGAGTTCGTTTCGCGAGAATCCGGCTGTCAATACGGAACAAGCGATCACGGAACTCGGGGTCGGCGAAGTGTTGATCTCGTGTCTGGATGAGAAGGGGATCCCGACGATGGTGGACCGCGCATTCGTCGTTCCGCCGGTCGGACATCTCGGCCCGATCACCGCCGAGCAGCGTGCTGCATTGATCGCGGGTTCACTGGTGGCCGGTGCCTACGACACAGCGGTCGATCGTGAATCTGCATTCGAACTGCTCGTCGCGAAGACCGAAGAGAAAGCGGCTGAGGCCGCTGCGGCAGAGCAAGCAAAGGCGGAGGCGAAAGCTCAAAAAGAAGCGGAGAAAGCTGAGCGTACCGCGGCTCGGGCGCCGGATACAATGGTCGAATCGATCACGAAGAGCGTTGCCCGTTCAGCTTCGAGCTCTATAGGACGACAGATCGGAAACACCATTGTTCGCGGAGTTCTGGGAAGTATCTTTGGTGGGTCGAAGAAGAAGTCCAGTTGGTTTTAATTGATGCTCATCAAAGACGAAGTCGTCGAGAAGATAAGGGCGGGAGAGATCACAGTCCTTTTTCGACGCTGGTCCCGGCCAGGTGCGAAGGCCGGCGGGACGCAGATGACGCAGGGCGGCGTGGTCGGGATCGATTCGGTCGAGGTGGTGGATGAAGCCGCGATCACCGATGCCGATGCAGTCGCCGCCGGATACGCCGACCACGCAGATCTGATCGAACGCCTTAACTACCGCGAAGACCCGATCTACCGAATTGGCGTGCGATGGGTCGGCGAAGACCCGCGGATCGCTCTGCGGTCAGACGACGATCTTTCCGAAGATGAACTCGCCGAGATCATCGCTAAGCTCGAGAAAATGGACCGGACCAGCAAACGCGGCGCATGGACGCGTTCGTATCTAGAACTAATCGACTCCATGCCCGCGACATACTCCGGCCTGCTCGCAAACTATCTCGGCATCTCACAAGCCGACTTCAAACCCTGGGTCCGAAAGCTTAAAACGCTCGGGCTAACTGAAAGTCTCGAGGTCGGCTATCGCCTGTCGCCGAGGGGCGAGACGGTGCTCAAGGCACTTGGCCAGAAACGCGAAGTTACTTAAGCTCCGGGCACGATCTGTCTCAGAAAAATCCAATAAAAACTGGCCGGCTCAGCAAACCGGTGATCACCCTGCCGTGGAGCGGCTGTCTGCTGATTTGTTAGCGATCGATTCGATCAGACGTCGACCCCGTGGATCACAGTTCGGTAGTAAACTCAAGGTAATGAGAGTTCTACTAACCGGAGCAAACGGATATATTGGCAAGCGACTTCTGCCGGTTCTGGTCGAGCGAGGCTGCGATGTCGTTTGCGCCGTTCGTGACAAGGCCCGGTTTCCGACCGAGGGTCTTTACGCGGATCCGAAAGTTTCAGTCGTCGAGATCGACTTTCTCGAAGAGGTGTCAGAGCGCCCTGAACTGAAAGACATCGACGCCGCCTACTATCTGATCCACTCGATGAGTGATGACGATCCATCCGGTTTCGAACAGCTAGAGAGCACCGCCGCAAGGAATTTTGTTGATCTGATAGGCCGCACCTCGGCAAAGCAGATCATTTATCTAGGCGGAATCACAAACGACGCCAACCTCTCGACGCATCTGGCATCAAGAAAGAATGTCGATGAAGTGCTCCGCTCCGGCGGGGTGCCGGTCACATCTCTCAAGGCCGCAATTATTGTCGGTTCCGGCAGCGCCTCGTTCGAGATCATCCGTGATCTAGTAGAGAAACTGCCGATAATGGTCGCCCCAAGATGGCTGGAGACGCGGACGCAGCCGATCGCCATTCGTAACGTACTCGAATATCTGGCCGGTGTTCTTCTGCGCCCTGACACGTACGGCGGCTCGTACGACATTGGCGGTCCGGAGGTTATGACGTACAAGGAGATGCTCCAGCAGTACGCCGATGTGCGAGGCCTTATACGACGAATTATTACCGTACCGGTAATGACCCCAAAACTCTCGTCCTACTGGCTTTATTTTGTCACGAGCACCTCTTACAGGCTCGCCGTGAACCTAGTGAACAGCATGAAGGTCGAGGTCGTCGCCGCGCCGAACGACCTTGGCGAGAAGATAGGCATTCACCTGCAAACCTACGAAGAAGCCGTGAGATTGGCATTTCAGAAGATCGAGCAGAACAGCGTCGCGTCCAGCTGGAAAGACTCGCTCGTATCCAGTTTCAAGAACAGTTCACTGCGCGAGCATTTGGAGGTCCCGGTAAACGGGTGTCTGACGGACCAGCGATCGATCCCGATCACCGGGAATGTTGATCAGGTCATTAATAACATCTGGTCCATCGGCGGTCGACGTGGTTGGTACTATGCGAACTGGCTGTGGTCGATACGAGGAATAATGGACAAGATGGTCGGCGGAGTCGGGCTTCGCCGCGGGCGGACTAATCTGACCACGATCAACTCCGGCGACACGCTGGACTTCTGGCGGGTCTTGCTGGCCGATCGAAAGAACAAACGTCTGCTGCTATACGCCGAAATGAAGTTGCCCGGTGAAGCCTGGCTTGAATTTGCAGTCACTCAAATCGATGGACGAGACTTACTGAAACAGACCGCAACCTTCCGTCCGAAGGGCCTTCTCGGCCGGCTCTACTGGTACTCAGTCTTGCCCTTCCACTACTTCGTGTTCCGCCGCATGGCGGAAAATATTGTGAGCTATCGAGAGTAGAATAAGGCTCTTAATACAGAAGATAAGGCTTCCGCGCGATCACAAATTCCTTCAAGTCTTCAGCCCACAAATTCTCTATCTCCTTCAGCTTAACGCCGCGTTCGATCGCCTTGCGTATCTTGTCCGTGCCGCAGACGACGTCGAATGGGTTTTTGCCGAATTCGTACTCGTATTCGTTCTGGCGCCATTGGAAGTGGTTGGGGTAGAGGTCGTGGGCGGTTTTGACCATGGCGATGCCGACGATCACTGGAGTGAAGGCGGCTCGGTCGGTGACGTGGAGTTGGATGCCGCCGCAGGTTTCGCCGGCGAACTCGGAAAACCACGGCTGGAACCAGCATTCTCTGAATGCGACGCCGGGAAAGTCGAACTTGCGAAGCTCGGCTGCCCACGCGTAGGGATCAATATAAGATGCGCCGTTTAGTTCGAAGGGCATCGTCGTGCCGCGGCCTTCGCTCAATTCAGTCCCTTCGAGATGCACGGTCGCGGGGAAGACTGCGCAGGTATCGATGGTCGGGATGTTGGGCGACGGCAGGATCCACGGAAGGCCGGTGTCCTCATGCCACATCTCCCTTTCCCAACCGGTCATCTCGACAACCTCGAGATCGCAGCCGATGTTCCAATGTTCGTTGAACATCTTCGCCATCTCGCCGATCGTCATACCAGGCCGGGTCGGAAGTTCGAACTGTCCGACGAACGACGTGAATTCTTTCTCGGTAACGTTCCCCTCGACCGTTACGCCGTTGATCGGGTTCGGCCGATCGCAGACGATAACGCGCTTGCAGTATTTTGCCGCGGACTGCATGCAGTACGCCATCGTGTACGTGTAGGTGTAGATGCGGCTGCCGACGTCTTGAAGGTCAACGACGAAGGTGTCGATCTCGTCGCACATCTCCTCGGTCGGCACGCGCGTCTCGCTGTAGAGGGAGTAGACCATCAGCCCGGTTCGTGGATCGCGCACGTGCGGCGTCTCGATCATGTTGTACTGAACGTCGCCGCGAATGCCGTGCTGCGGGCCGAAGAGGGCGGTGAGATTGATCTCGGGGTGTTCGAAGAAAATGTCGGCGGCGTGGCGAAAGTCGGGGAAGACAGATGCCGGGTTGCATACGAGCCCGATCCGCTGGCCCGCAAGCATGGTCAGTTTTTCTTCTTTGAGTACCTCGATGCCGAGGCGTGTGCGTCTGGTGGTCATTACAGGAATTATAAACGCGGAAAGCCGGACTCCTTTTTTGGAGTCCTATTTTCTTATTTCGTGGTTAACAGATCTGAACCACGAAAAAAGAAAAGAAGAAATAAAAAAAGGAACAAGATTCAAATTCAAACGGCCGCGAATCAAGTGCCCAGACCGTTACTTTGAGTGAAGTCTAAGCATCTACGGAGGGCGCGTCGGGAGCGTTTCTAACTACGGATTTGATCCCGCTTTCCATCGAAGCCTTTGTCTTGTACATTTCGCTTTTGCCGAGCGGTTCGCCGTTAGCGGCCTTGAGCACAAAGAATGCAGAGCCATCTTTTGCCGTTTTTCGTTCGAAGCGGCCGTCGTTGCCCGAATTCTTCTTGACCGAAGCGATGCCGCCCTCAGCACCTTTTCGTGAATCATAGCTCTCGCTAGAGAGGATCACTTGTCCGTTCGAAGCTTTCAAATTGAAGCTGAACTTTCCATTTTTCCCGGTTTTGATCACAAATTTCCCTGCCATGTTTGATCTCCTTTAGTGAATGAATACCTTCGGCGCGACAAAGTTTAGCACACGCTATTCGAGCGTGTCAGTGGCACCCATTACGTGGGGTTGAAGCTTGTTGCGATTGACGATGCGGGCACAGCCGTTCCATCGGAGCTTGGCCTCTTCATTGTGCTCCCCCATCATGTCATCTGCCCTTTCGAACCATTCCATCGCCTGCACGAACAGCTCGTAAGCTTGCAGCCCGCCCTTGGCGAGCGTCGCTTTCGCACGCCGTTCGTACACTATGCCGGTGTAGTAAGCGCGCTGATACTCGTCGCGGAGTTTCGCAATATATTCGTTGATGTGCGTATTGCCGACCGCGTAATCCTTGCCGAATCGGTCACTCATCGCAAGCACGAGATTCTTGATCGCCTCCTGATTGTCAGGGTCGACGGCCAGGATGTCGAGGTAAATGCTCTCGGCCGCCCCGGGCTCGTTGAGGAGACGATACCGGTTAGCCTTCTCAAGCGCCGCGGGAATTGCTTCAGTCGCTATGGGTTTTAGTTCGAACATGGCAGATCACACCTTTTCATTTTTGTTGTCGGAGTTCGGAGTCGGACCATATTTCCTTTCATTCAAGAACCATACAACCGCTCCAAAAATTATCCCCGTGAGCAAGGCCTGTAATATTAGGCCTATCCAAGTTCCGCTCGACATCAAATACTCACCCCATGAATCAGTACCGGGGCTTCCAAAATAGAATCTCATCACGACGGACGCGACGGTAACCGGTATCCCGAGTAAGAGAATGCCGTTTACGATTATGAACTGAATGACCCCCTTTTTTCGGGTTACGTGCCAATTAGAATTGTTGATCATATGGGCCTCACTATTTTCTTCGGAATAATCTTACGAGTCGCTTTAACGGATCATAGAATTCATCCACCACTCTTTCCTTGAGCGGGATGATGGCGTTATCGGTGATAGTGATGTGTTCGGGGCAGACTTTGGTGCAGCATTTGGTGATGTTGCAATAGCCGATGCCGAACTCGTCTTTCAGCTCATCGACCCGGTTCTCGGTGTCGAGCGGGTGCATCTCCAGCGCAGCCGAATAGACGAGGAATCGCGGGCCGATGAACTCGTCGTGCTTTACGTGATCGCGCAGGACGTGGCAGACGTCCTGGCAGAGATAGCACTCGATGCACTTGCGAAATTCCTGCACGCGGTCGACGTCCGATTGTTGCATCCGCCACGTGCCGTCCGCGGCGTCGGGCGGCCGCGGCTTGAATTTCTTGATCCGTTTCTTGACCTCATAATTCCACGAAATGTCGGCGATCAGATCTTTGGTCGGCGGGAAGGCTCGCATCGGCTCGATGGTGACGGGCTGCGTGATGTCGATCGTGTCCAGCCTTGTCATACACATCAGCTTCGGCTTCCCGTTGATCTCCGCCGAGCAAGATCCGCACTTGCCCGCCTTGCAGTTCCAGCGACACGCAAGGTCCGGCGCCGACTCAGCCTGGATCTGATGCACCGCATCGAGCACGACCATCCCCTCAGTGACCCGAGTCTGATAGGCGACCATCTCCCCGCCGTCGCGACCGCCGCGTCTTATTGTAAATGTCGCTTCACTCATTTCGTTGTCTTATTTCGTGCTCTTTTCGTGCAGTTTCGTGTAATTAGTGGTGGCGGTTTTCAGATAACGTAGCGCTTCCAATCAAGTTTAGGCGTACCGCCAAAGTTCATTAACAGTCCCAATCGCTTCTGCATAACCTTTAGGTAATTGATCAACTGTGCGGCGTGGCCCCCAGTGATCTGCGGTACGACTTTCAACTCGAGTACAATGTCATCGAAGCATACAAAATCCGGTGAGTAGGTCTTATTTAGCTTCGTACCTTTGTAGTAAAGTTCGAGCTTCTTTTCTCTTTCAAATGGAATCCTTCGCCTCGAGAACTCGATCGCCAAAGCTTCTTGGTAAACGGGTTCGAGAAATCCAACACCCATCGTGTAGTACACGTCCATCGCCGCTCCGACGATTTCGTAGGTCTCTTCCTTATAGATTAGGTCTACCATTGCGAAGACGAACCACGAAATACACTAAATACACGAAAAAGCACGAAACAAGACCCGAACCAGCTAACCCATTTCCTCGATCACAGCCTTCAGTTCCGCGGGCATTTCGGGTATCGCTTCGTGTGATATTTGCATTTGGCCGTCGACCTCTTTGACCGCGACGTTGAACTTGGCGAACGCGGGATCTTTGTCCGGGTAATCGTCGCGGAATTGGCCGCCGCGGCTTTCTTTGCGTTCGATGGCAGAGCGTGTGATGGCTTCACTAACTGTCAGCAGGTTTCGCAGGTCGAGTGCGGTGTGCCAGCCGGGGTTGAAGTCGATGTTGCCCGTGACGGAACTCTTTGCGGTTCGTTCCTTCAATTTATCGAGTCCGTCGAGAGCTTCTTTCATCTCATCCTCAAGACGCACGATGCCGACGAGTTTCTGCATCATGTCCTGCAGATCGTTTTGAATGACAAACGGATTCTCGCCGGCTTCACGGTCAAACGGTTCGAGAGCTCGTCTCGCTTCGGATTCGATCAATGTAGAGTCGATCGAACCGTGGCGATTTTCCTTCGCAAACTGAGCGGCATATTCGCCCGCGCGTTTACCGAAGACGATCAGATCGGACAGCGAGTTCCCGCCGAGACGATTCGCGCCGTTGATCCCAGAGGCGCATTCGCCTGCAGCGTACAATCCCGGCAGAGTCGACGCCTGAGTATCCGCATCTACGCGGATGCCGCCCATGATGTAGTGGGTCGTCGGTCCGACTTCCATCGGCGTGGTCGTGATATCGAGATTCGCAAGCTGCATGAATTGGTGATACATGGAGGGCAGCTTGCGTTTAATATGCTCGGCCGCGTTCGGTAGCTTTTCCTTGATCCACGCGATGTCGAGATATACGCCGCCGTGTGGAGATCCGCGGCCGGCCTTCACCTCGCGGTTGATGCAACGGGCGACGTGATCGCGCGTCAGCAGTTCGGGCGGGCGGCGAGCGTTTTTGTCTCCGGCGACGTATCGCCAGCCTTCTTCTTCGTTGTCGGCGGTCTGCTCTTTGTAATTCGCAGGAATGTCATCGAACATAAAGCGCTTCCCTTCGCTGTTGCGCAGGATGCCGCCCTCCCCGCGAACGCCTTCGGTAACGAGAATCCCGCGAACGCTCGGCGGCCAGACCATTCCGGTCGGGTGAAACTGGATGAACTCCATGTCGATCAGCTCGGCACCCGCGTGATAAGCCAGAGCGTGGCCGTCGCCCGTCCCTTCCCAGGAATTCGACGTAATCTTGTATGCTCGTCCGACGCCGCCGGTCGCAAGGATCACGGCCTTCGCCTTGAACACACGAAAACGGCCGTGCTCACGTTCGTATGCAAACACGCCGACAACGCGGTCGCCGTCTTTGAGCAGCGAGATCACGGTCACTTCCATGTGGACGTCAATGCCCTGATGGATGCCGTGATCCTGAAGTGTGCGGATCAGTTCGAGTCCCGTGCGGTCACCGACGTGTGCGAGCCGCGGATAGCGATGCCCTCCGAAATTTCGCTGGTTGATGCGGCCATCCTTTGTCCGATCAAACACCGCTCCCCAGCCTTCGAGCTCGCGGACGCGGTCGGGTGCCTCTTTGGCGTGAAGCTCGGCCATTCGCCAGTTGTTCACGTACTGGCCACCGCGCATCGTGTCGGAAAAATGGACCTTCCAGTTGTCGCGGTCGTCGTTATGGCCCATCGCCGCCGCCATCCCGCCCTCCGCCATCACCGTGTGCGCCTTGCCCAGCAGCGACTTGCAGATAAGCCCGACGCTCACGCCTGCCGCGCTAGCTTCGATTGCCGCACGCAGCCCCGCACCTCCGGCCCCAATAACGAGAACGTCGTGTTCGTATGTTTGATATTCGACCATTAGAGGCTAACAACAGAACGTAAACATTAGAACCATCCAAGCAGCGGCAGAAAGCTCGAGCAGAAATACGAGCCACCAAGTTACATCCTTCCGTGCTTTTATCGCGAATACGAGAGCAAGAATCGAACTTACGACACTTAACAATCCGGATACGACCAATGCCAAATCCATTAGGTGATGGTCGGTGTTCCCACGCGTAAACCAAATTCGCCAGAACAAAAGTGCGGGTGCTGCGAGAACGATTCGGGAAATTACACTCCAGACTTGGGGCATACTTACAAAAGTCTGTAATCCGTAAACACTCCCATCGAGCACATCCGCACGTAGAAATCCGAGAAGCCTACCCAAAACAATGACATCCACGCGAAGAGCATATGCCGTTTGTTGAGCTTGCTGACCCACTTCCATAATCCCTGCCGCACAGGTTTGTTCGAAAGCTGATCGCACCCGCCGCCCACGAGGTGCCGCAGAGAATGACAGCCGAACGTGTACCCGCCGAGCAGGATGACGTTCATCGTCAGAACAAGCGTCCCGACTCCGATGCCGAAGCCGTCGGAGAACTGTGTTGCGGCGATCGCGTCGTAGGCGAGGATGCCGATGAAGACGATCGCAACGTAGAGAAAATATCGATGAATGTTCTGGAAGATAAGCGGAAATTTCTTCTCACCACGATATTCGTGACGAGGCTCGCCGACTGCACAGGCGGGCGGATCGGCCCAGAAAGCTTTGTAATAGGCTCCGCGATAGTAATAACAGGTGAATCTAAATCCGCCGGGCGCCCAAAGGATAAGAATCGCCGGAGTGATCGGCTGCACCAATAAATAAGTCGGCAGCCACGCGGGCCACGCACCGAGCCACGCATGTCCGGACAACTGCTGTCCGGCTGCTTCCCAGATCAGGGGCGAGTACATCGGCGAAAGATAGGGACCGTAGGAATAATGTTCGCCCTGGAACGCCGCCCAGGTCGAATAGACAATGAACGCAGCGAAGCCGAGAAATGTCACCAGCGACTGCCACCACCAGCCGTCCTTCCGCATCGTCTCGCCAAAGCCGCGACGCGTAATATGAACCAAGTTCGATGCCATAAGGCCCCCGAGTCCCTCCGTTCGATTCTAGTGTGTGATTCTCGACGCTCTGCCCTTCAGAAAATGCGGGCCGAGCACGCAAGGTGTATATGGAAATTACGCGATTATCGCAGGCAGGTCAAGGAATTACAGGCCGTGGCGCTCGAATACCGCGAGGCGATCGCGAGTCATCGCTTCGCCGTAGCCCGCATCCGTGCAGAGTTCGGCAAAACGCTCGGATTCGACCCAGCCAAGCGGGATCAACGCACACAGAGCGAATGAATCAGCCTCGATCTCGACACGTGTCCGTTTGCCGATGCCGTGATAATTCGCGGTGGCCGAACCCGATGGAGCGTGAAGCAGATAATGGGCGAATTCGTGAAACATTACGAAGAGTTTCTTCTGCGGCGAAAGGCGGCTGTTGATCGCGATGAAGTGCTGACCCAACAAGCAGTAATAAAAACCGCTCACTCTGAGCGGCATTTCAGTCACGGCTACGTTGTGCTTGCGGCAGAGCCTGTGAAAATCAGCGTCGGTCAGCGGACGTTTGTTCCAGGGTACGCGCAGGCGGGAAATTGTATCAGCGAGCAGGAGCATGGTGTCTGATGTATAAGACACTGTATCACACTAGCCAGCCGGTGGCAATATCTCTGCGTGCTCCGCGATCTCTGCGTTTAGGTTTTGCTTTTTACCGCCGAGACCGCTGAGAACGCGGAGGTAATTAGCCGCGTTTCTTGTCAGGGCGGGCTTTGTTGGGAATAGTATTGGTGCGCGGCGTGACGACCGACGCCTTGAATTCGGAGCCGGTTTGCACATCGCTATCGTTCTTGGTGTTCAGCAGTTTCGACTCTTCGAGTATCTTCTTCGCCGCCTTGGCCGCTTTGCTCGGACGCTTTTTAGGTGTTGCCATAATTGATACTAGCCTCTCACAATCCATCCGCCGCCGACAACTTCTTCGGCGGTCTCGGTGTCGTAGAAGATGGTCGCTTGGCCCGGGGTTATTGCACGCTGTGGTGCGTCGAAGACGACACGTGCGTGTGCATCGGGCAAGGCGTGGATGGTTGCGAGTGCCGGGTCGTTGCGGTATCGGATCTTAACTAACGCCCGGACCGGTTCGGACGGCTCGTCGAACGCGACCCAGTTGACGCCCTTCGCGGTGAACTCGATCTCCTCAAGCTCGTCCATCTCGCCGACGATGATCTGATTCTTTGCACGTTCGATCTGCACCACGTAGAGCGGTTTTTCGTGAGCGATCCCAAGTCCCCGGCGTTGGCCGATTGTGTAGCGGTGGATGCCAGTGTGAGCGCCGATCACTTCGCCGCCGGTGCTGACGATCTCGCCTGCTTCGGGCGTTTCATCGCTTCGGCCTTCGTGATCGAGGTAACGGTCGATGAACTCGGAATACTTGCCGTCCGGGACGAAGCAGATCTCCTGCGACTCCTGCTTGTCGGCCGTGTAAAGATTGGCGTCGCGGGCGATGTCGCGAACCTCGCTTTTGAGCATTTCGCCGAGCGGAAAATACGACCTTGAGAGCTGCTCCTGGTTCAGTTCCCAGAGGAAATAGCTCTGATCCTTCCAATGATTCTTTCCGCGAAAGAGGCGATAACGGTTCGCCGCTTCATCGTATTCGACGCGGGCGTAATGGCCGGTCGCGACCTTCTCGCATCCAAGCGACAACGCCATCCGGTCGAGGGATGCGAACTTCAGACGCGAATTACAGGCAACGCAGGGGATCGGCGTTTCACCCGAAAGATAGCTTTGGACGAAGGGTTCGACGACATCGCGTTCGAAATCTTTTTCGAGATTGAGCACGTAGAAAGGAATGTCGAGCGAATCCGCGACGCGACGGGCATCGTAGACATCGTCGAGCGAGCAGCAACGCGAAGGCAGCGCATCGCCGTTCTCGTCGACACTGATGCCGCGGCGCTGATTCCACAGCTGCATCGTGAAGCCGACGAGTTCGTGCCCCTGTTCCTTTAATAACGCCGCGGCTGCCGAACTATCGACGCCGCCGCTCATTGCTACTGCTATTTTCATCGCGATCCGAACTGATAGAATATATTCTCTATCAACATAATGAAACTTTGATGCGAGCTGTACGACTTACAGTATTCCTGATCTTTGCTGCTTTTCCGCTGATCACCAGCGGCCAGCAGGATGTCTGTCTGGATAGGGGTCGGCTGAGCCTGTTGAGAACACAGATACTGAATGCGAGCGGCTCGAAAGCGGCGAACGTCGCTCTTCAAAAGGAATTCACTGATTCGGCAAAGTCGATCAGCGGGCTTCTTCAACGATCGTGGTTGGCCGGTAAGGACGGCCAAAAGGAAAAGGCGAAGCTCAGCGAGGCCCAGGCAGCATCTACGAAAAGGCTCTGCTCGCTGCTGAACACCGGAGAATGGCCGACGAAGGCCGCGATAGGTGAGGAAGGCATGAATGCGTTCCTTTATCTTATCGGCCGAACTCTGACGATCCGTATGCAGCTCGAGCTTTACCCTTTGGTAGCGGCGTCGTACGAGAAGGGCGAACTCGCGGGAAGCGAAACTCTCGCGGCTTACGTAGATCGCTTGCGGATCGCTCTCGGCCGCCAGCAGCTTTACGGCACCCATGTCACCCCGCGTGACGGGTTTCTTGTGCAGGCGCCGATCGAGCTCGCAACCGAGGTCGACCAGCGTCGGGAGAGAATGAAGCTCGTACCCTTGCGGCAGTATGAGCGAGCCCTGGAGATCGCCAACGGAATGCCGTTGATCCGCGCGGTGAATGACCCGGTCGGGCCGAGTGGTCCCAAACGAATTTCTCAGGGAGCGGCCCCAACGCAATCTGATTCGCTTGGACTCGAGGGCGAGGGTCCCGAGATCAAGCTCGAGACTGCCTTCGTGTCGATCGACGTCAACGTTCCCGATGCCGCGGATGGTTCTTCGGCCGCGCTCGAGAGATCGGATTTCAAGCTCTACGACAACGACAAGCCCGTCGAGATCGAAACATTCTCGAAAGCTGAAACGCCTTTCGACATCGTTCTGCTCCTCGACATCTCCGGCTCGACTTCCGACAAGCTGGGGCTGATCAAGAAGTCCACCCGTCGATTTATCGAAATGAAACGGCCCGGAGACCGAGTAGCGGTGGTCACATTCAACGACACGCAGACCGTGGTTTCGGAACTTGAATCAGATCAAGCCGTGTTGCTTGAACGGGTTAAAAAGATCGATGGTAACGGAGCCTCAGCAGTGTGGGCGTCGCTTAGTTTCACGATGGATATGCTCGACGAGAAGTCCGAGAAAGGCCGTCGCCGAGCAGTCGTTCTGATGTCCGACGGGGCCGACAATCTTCTGTCATTCTATCCGCGTCCTACCGACAAGCTCTCCTATGCCGCCCTCATCGAGTCGATCCAAAGCTCGAATATCACGATCTTCCCGATCTTTCTCGATACGTTTCGCGGTTACTCGCAAGCCTTTCGCGACAACGCTTACCGCACGCTCGATTACATTGCCGACCAAAGCGGCGGCACCGTTCATACAGCGAAAAAACTCGACGACCTCGAAGGCATCTATGACCGCGTGCTGAAGGGCGTCGGGACGGTCTATACCCTAGGCTTCTCACCCGACTCAGAGTCCGCAGGGCGCGCCTGGCGTACCATTAAAGTCGAGGTTCCGTCGAGGCCCTCGCTTAAACTGCGGCATCGGCCGGGCTACTTTACACGCTAGCCTAGTCGATCGTTTCCTCGGGCCGCCGCAAGTACTCGACAATGCGATAGCTCGATCGACTCGAACGATCTCTAAAGACGTTTACCGTTTCTACTCGAAGCATCCGCCTATCGAGCGACAGCAGCACGTATTTGCTCGCAAATCCGGGCTCCCAGATCGCGTATCCACTTGTGAATGATCGGTCTTCAACACTTTTACCCACGCGCGTCAGTGGGGTTCTGCCCCAGGCACAATCAGTTGGATGGCATTTTCCCCAGGCTTCCACGGCGTGTCCGTCCGTTTCCAAGGTGATGACGATCCTTGTGATACCGCGAGTTTGCTCAGACATCGATACCCATTCGCCTTCGAGTTCAGTAGCTTGGCCATAACTCGCGAGTGATACAACTAATATTGCAATGAGTAATAAGGCTGATCGTTTCATAT
>JAQSDP010000434.1 GCA_029945985.1 bacterium
TTAACACCAGCTGCCGACGTTCCAACCACCGCAGTCGTTGAAAGTGATCGATCCTGCTGACCGCCCCAACCCGTGTTACCTGAGACTCGCATGTGATACGGCGAACCCTGTATCGAACTAGCAGACGTTTCCTGGAGCGTGTTCCAATCCGAAGCCGTAGCAATGTGACCCGACCACGCGAGAACCGCCGTTGTGTCGATAGCTCTAAACGTCACCGAGAACTGTTGCTCGTGAGTTGTATTTGACGTCGGTGATACCCATCCGCCGACTGGTGCAACAGCCGTGAGGGGTTCACATCCTACCGGCGTATTAACTGCAACACAAACAGGCGCGATTCCCCAGCCCGCAAGGAACCTACCAGCCGGATCGAAAAGAATGCCGGGATCGTCGGGAATCGGGATAAGAACCGGACCGCCTGTGCACAACGCCGTCTGCGCTCCGTTATAGCACGGATCAACAGTGTAGCCGACAGCTGTCGCGTCATAGTTGTTAATATAGTCGATGGCGTTCTTAGTGTAATCACCACCCCCCGCGCTGTGCGTTTTATCAAACGCAAAAGTCACTGTGTAGAGCGTTCCGGGAACAAGGTTAGTAAATATCGCCCGGTAGTGGATATTTGTCCCTTCGTCGTAATGCGAGTTATTGCCATTCGCATTACCATTGGCCCAACCGGGTCCGCAATTAACTAGAGTAGGGGGCTCGGTATTGGCACCGTTCTGGCATTGATCCAAATTCACCGCCGGATTCGCCTCCGGCTGAATTAGCGTGTCAACCGTCGGTTCGACCGACATGACCAAGCCACCTTTCACCAGCCGTTGAGCATTAACGCTCGTGGCTGCAAATAGCCCCGTTACCGCCAGGAACAGGGCAAAAAACGCAATTTTCTTAAACATAATCGTAGTCCTCTCAAATCCAAACTCAGTAACGTTGGGGGTCCGTCCAATGAGACGACCCGACCTTTACAATGTAGGTATGCTTCCGCTAAATACCTAATGCCGTTCGTTTTTCAGAAAAAATTCGAAAAAAAGGCAGACGCCCGGGAACGACGTAAACAAACGTTGGTGAAACGATAATCGAATGTTTAACAGAGATTTGGTACCAAAGTCAAGCCTTTTCTTATATTAAGTGCCTGGCCGTGACCCTCGGTAAGTGTTGCTAAGAACAAGGTTTGCCTGTTCGGAAGCTAACTTTCCCTTCGGGATCCTGTCAACAATCGATGGTGAAACACCATTCAATTTGCCTATGTGGGCAATATAGTAACAATGACGTTCTATTCCAGGGAAATTTGCGAAAAAGTTCGGACAAAGTAGGAGGACGAGAAGGCCTGGGTCGTAAACTCCGGCCTTCTAAACGAGAAAATTTGGGAGTGAACACGATCGAGATCGCATTTTGATCCTAGATCATCTTCACACTCGAGCTTCGTTTGCCGGCGTAGATGCGTGACATGCGAAGGCAATTGGCGAAGACGCGTGAGGTGACGTTAACGCTGTCGGGCTCTGTCTCGGTGGTCGAGGCGGCCCGGCCTGCTTTCAGGAGCCATCCGGCAGCCGCGGCCGAGTTGATGTCGTAGGTGGGAACCCAATCCTCACTCGCCGGACCCGTCCCCTCCGTATCTGCGATCGCTTTCTGCGAGAGCAGCTCGTCGATCTCCACATCCGTCAGCTCGGGAGCGACGTCCCACGCCGTTATCTTTTTGAGTTTTTCTTTTGGTGTTTCCATATCTTTTCAGTGACAAGGGACAGGTGACGGGTGATGAGCAGTAAAACCTCAGGATCTTGTCACTTGTCACCCGTCACTCATCACGCTCTTATGCTTTATCTGCGATCAGGCACGCTAACGCCATCGGGCGGACGACTTTGGCTCCGTATACATGGAGGCCTTTGACGGCGTCGCCGAAGAGCTGCTCCGGTTGATACGTCTGCAGGTCGACGATCTGCTCGGCGTAGGTGGTGGCGATGCGGTGGCCGGCGAAGATGCGGTACGCAGCACCGGCCGTGTTCGGAACGTTGTTGGATTTCATGATCGTAAAGCCTGCCGCTTCGCCGACCGCTCCATTAGCGAGCGCACGGTCCGACCGCATCGTCCCTGCATTGACGAATCGGTTGTCCTTCAGCAGCAAGCCGTGAAACCACGCGGGCACCACGCAGAAGCGCCCGTCGAGCGGCGTGTTCGCCTCGTCAAGGAGCACGCCAAGATCTACGAGGTATTCGTACGCGTTGTCGGCGGTCGGTTCGATGGGTGTGCCGAGCGATCCGAGCTTGTTGCCGCCGGGTACGGCCGCATCCATGAGCGATGCTATATAAGTGTCGGCCGCATCGCGAAGCTTCCAGGCAGAACGTCGCATCGCTTCGTCCAGCACGTTCACATTCTGTTGCGCCCGATCGACACTGTCGACGAAGAAGTGGAAGAACTTCTGCCGGTCGATCAGCATCGTCTGGTCAGTGTCCGTGAGAATATCCGGATCGCCGATCGGCGTGTCCTTTTCATAATCGCCGATCGTTACGTCGCCGATCGACGCGATCTTGACCGTATTTCCGGCGACGCGAATGTCGCCCTCGTAATCGCGGTTAGACACATTTGTCTGCCCGTACACGAGTTCCTTGTCCAATGCCGAGAGCAGCCGCGCTGCCCATACTGTAGGTATAAATGTTAGTGACATGTGTTTGTTTCTCCTGAATTTGCCCGCGAAATACGCGAATGTACGCGAAAGTTTTTAACGCAGGGATCGCCGGGGACGCAGAGCTTCTGTAAGGAACCGCTCAGCGAGCTCAGCGACCTCTGCGTTTAAACTTCCTGTTTAGCGTCTTTTCGCGTATTTCACGGGCCAAAATTAGCTTGCGAGGGTCGCTCTGACTTCTGCCCAATCGAGCCGCTGGATCTCGGCCGGGGTCATTCTGGCGAGGGCTTCTTTGGTGAGTGTTGGACGCGGAGTTCGGCCGGCCGAGGCATCGATGGAAGCGGCTGCGAACTGCTCCGGATAGGTCTTACGAAGATGCTCGACGACAGCTTCCGCGTTAGTGAGACTGCCTTCGTCAGAGAACTGAAAGCTCTCCCTTGCCCTATCCGTTAACAATCCAGGCGACTTTGCTCCAGCCTGTGCCAGTCGCGACTTGATATCAGAAACCGCATCGCGCATGCGGATCTCCGCCCTGAGATTCTCATTCTCAGCAGCTAACTCTTCCATTCCCGGCAGCAACGGCTGCTCAGGCGCTTCTGTGTGTTCTGTGGTTATTTCTTCTTTCATATTTCGTGTTCCTTCGTGTGGTTTCGTGGTTATTGTGGTGAGTTTGAACGCAGAGTTCGCCGCGGACGCGCAGAGAACTGGTGGTAGATCTCTGCGTACTCCCCGATCTCCGCGTTGAAAAGGATTTGCGAGGATTTGCGTTTTGCGCGGAAGAGTCCTTAGTAGCCCGCTTCGCGGAGGATCTGTTCGGCTGGAACGCCGAGGTCGCGTTTGATGCGGAGGTTTTCGAGCACGTCGCGCTGGTTAGCGGGTGAGGGATCTTCCCATCGGGTGATGAGTGAGATGTCCGGCTGACCCGCGAGACGGAGGGCGAAAGACATCACGTCTTCCCACACCGCACCGAACTGCGCCTGACGGTCGCGGACCTTTGCGAGAACCTCGTTTCAGCTTTCCTAAGCGACTCGCCGGAAGGAAAACCGCGGATCTGCGGCATCAGGTAATACAGCGGCGTCCCAGTGACGGATGCCATGTCGATCCGGAACCCGTCTTTCACTTTCAGGAATTGTTCCAGGTCGGACGCCCCGAACTCTCCAAACCGGGCCTCGGTGTTCTCGGTCATCCAGACGTTGTCCATGCTAGTCGTGAACGGAGCGATCTCTTTACCGGTATTCGGGTCGATCTTTACCTCGATGCCGGCGATCCAGCGCTGGCGGAACGAGCATACCTCCATCGCGACGAGCATATCGAGTACGCTCTTGTTCAACCCGTCCTGCACCGCCATCGCGTCATCGAGTTCGCTGCGGCCGAAAGTGCCGATGTCGGAGTTGTTGGCAAAGTGGAAAACTGGGACTACCCCGAACCTATTCGACTGGACCGCAAGCGTCCCCGCCTGCAAAGCAGCTTGCGGCGTATCACCGTAGCCGACGAAGCTCTTCGCATCCGGAAGGAATTGCCCATGGCGATCATCCGCGATGTACCTCTCGATCCGGTCCGGGAAGAACAGATTGAGACGCGTCCGCTTGTCGGCATCCCGCCACGTCTTTGCCGCCCACGCGATGCGGCCAGGCTCGTCCTCGTCGTAGTGCACCGTACATGTCTCCGCCGATTGTGGGACTATCTGCACGCGGCCGTCCGCACCCGGCCAGACGATCACATAAGCGTCGCCATTCTTCAAGGCCTCCTTATGCACCTCCCCGGCTCGGAGCGCCATTCGGTTCGCTCGCCAGATGCGGTCTATCGACTCGTGGACGATGGCGTCCGGGTTCCCCGCGAATCCCTCGATCTTCAGCTTGTCGCGCACCGCGTCGACGATCGCCGGACACAGGTTCAACGCGAACTCTCGGAAGAGATTGCCGAACGTGCTCGCAAACTTTTCGCTCGCAAACTGCAGGTCCTGCTCGCCCGCATAATACCGCCGCGATTTCCGATACCGCGCCGCCTGATTTCGAAATTGATCAATTGCTTGTTCTAGTGTGTGGTTCATATTGGTTCCTATCTGATCAACGCCCCCGCAGCCGCACCGATCAGGATGTCGCCGAGGCGTTTCCAGGGTGAAGACTTCTTTGCCTTGAGCGAATCGATCAGCTTCTGCTGCGACTCGATCACTTGGTCCTTGGCCGCGAGCGTCTCAGTTTTCGCTGCAAGTGAGGATTTCAGCGCGTCGCTCTCTGCGTGTCGCGATGCATTCAGCTCGGTAAGGATCGCCGTCGACCGCGTCTCAGTTTCGAGCCGATATTTCAAGAGCGAATTTTCGCGCTCGAGCATATAGATCAACCGACGCGACGCTTCGAGTTCTGCGACCGCGGCGGCGCATGCCTTGTCCAGTTCTCGCGGCTTGCCGCCATGATGTGCGGAAGGGCTCTGCCCTTCCTCTGCTGGACCACCCAAACTCCTGGAGGCTGTGCCTCCATTAGCAGGGATGACCAAGATCGGCGAGCCGGGCGCAGAGTTCGTCGGTGGTGGTGTCGATTGCGCGGATACGGCGAGCCCGCTCAACATCACGCCGAGCATGACTGACGTCGCCGCTGATAGTTTTAAGGTCTTCATCCTGCCTCCTCGCGATCTGTCCGATCGCCGTCAATTCGCCTTCGAGAAATTCGATCTTCTTTGCGTACTCGCCCGCCTTTACTTCCGCGATGTGGGACAGTGTTTCCTTCTCGTCCGCTGTTCGCTTTGAACGTTCGATCTCTCGCTCGAGGGTGCCGAGTTTGTGGTTCGAAACAAGCGACGCGATCGCTAGTCCCACAATGATGATCCCCGCTGCCGCGACGATCAGTTTGGTTTGTGTTGTCATTTTTACTTGTGTCAGTACCACCTGCGGTAGCGGGTAGTTGTAAGTTTCCAAGTGATCTGCGAGTTGAGCCGCGGCCGCATCTAACCCGCCGCTAGCGCAGGGGGTACTGACCGTCGTCGGCGCCTTTCCGCTCGTCCTCGCGTTTCTTCAGATAGATCTGCAGGAGCACGTCGACCGTTTTTCCGATCGAGAAAAAGACGATCGGCAGCACGATCGCCGAGAGGATCGATACCACGGTCTTTAGCTCGATAGCCGCGAGCAGGGAAGTGGATGTGCTGATCCACGCAATGAAAATGTTCTTTATGTCGTTCATATGTTTAGAGTTCAAGCTTCAGCTTGTAAACGGCTCATCGAGATGGCTGGCGCAACGGAGACAAGTTAAAGCTTGAACTCTGAACCGCGGGCCTCACGCAGTTTGCCGAGGGTTATCTGCCGATAGATAAATAGGCCGACCAACAAGCCCGCGATGATCGCGACGACGAGCCAGACCTCACGCGGAACGCCGGCGACGAATCCGCCTATCGCCCATGCCATTTGCCAAAGCGTTGCCGCGACGGTTGCCCACAGCGACTTGGCCTTGTCAGTCCGAGTCGTGGTCGTGAGGACCATCCGCTCGGCTTGATCCACTCGTGCTGCCACCTCATTCACCCTCGTTTCCAGCGCATCGACCGTCTCGACGATGGTGGGAGCCGCGACTTGGGTGTCGCGGCCTCTCGGGTCGGGTCCTGGCGGGGTGTCAGGTGGGGGTTCGGCGGGTGTTTGAGGCGTCGCCGCCTCGGGGAAATCGGATGCTTTCAGCAGATAGCCGTGGACGTACATCGGCAGTTCGAGCTGCCAGTTGCCGCGGGCGATCTCATTCCGGAAGAAGGTTGTGCGATAGGTCGTTGTTCTTAGTGTTGGCCTTCGACGAAGCCACTCATGTCTTTCCTCGACATACCGCTTGATCCAGATCTTCTCGTCGCGCACCGGCCCGAGATGCTCCGCAAGCGAACGCCACGATCCATGAACAACCGAGTCGTAAACGACGGCGAGCGTGAGAGGCAGCGTCAGTCCAAACGCTCGGCATTCGTTGATGGCCTTCTTCAGATACCGCTCGGTCGCGATCGCGTCCTGAGCCGCACGCATCTCCTTCGACGCAGCGGCAGCTTTCAGTGCCTGCTTGAACCGTTCGTCTGCGGCGAGCTGGTCGATCGCGAGTTTCGTAGATCGTCGAAGGACGGGCAGGCGAGACTCGATAGTTCCGCGTCCGACCGTGGCATCGGTCGCAAGATATTTCTCGACCACCTGCAGCAGCGAACCCGAACGATGCGTGAACTGCTTGATGCCGTACGAGATGCCCGCTCCGTCGTTCAGTACGACAAGTGCCGCGTAATTGCCGTGCGGTTTGCCAGTCTCGAATACGCTTACGATCGCCATCGCTTTCCTGATATCTTCTTGTTTCATACTTGCAACTTTCTCTTGACAGGTACACATCCGTTGGATATGCTGATACGGACGGACGATATTCGACGACGCGAGTTCATCTGACTTGTTGTCGCCGCTTACATATCGCCCGGCCATGATCAGACTAAGGCCGTTGGGAAAAATGTGACATGACAACTTCTAAGGTTTGAAAGGAAAACACGATAACGATGAGAACTACGATCTGTAAGGAAACTAAAGGTATGCAACAAATGAACGAACAAAAGAGGGCAAGAATGCGGCTTGCCGAGGTTGAAAGGATCATCAGAAAAGAGCGTATCCTCGTTCCGCCGCCGTCAAGATCGGCGCTGATCGGCCTGATCGAAGACGGTACGTTCGAGGCAACGAGCAATGCTCCGACAAAATTCGGCTGGCTGATCTATGAAGATTCATTTCGGAAGTGGATGCGAAGCCTTGATGGCGAGTAGCCATCTCTTGCCGATGGGCGCAAGATTGCATATTCTTTTTCAAGCTTCACTTCGCCATTTCTATATGAGAAAGATCAGCTTCGTCGCTCTTGTTTTTGCGGCACTCGTCACAGCCGTTCATTCACAGGAAAAGCTTCTCACCATCGATGACATATTCAGTCCCGATCCGGCTGTGCGTGTTCCCTTTGGAGGGACTACCGTGCGGATCTCATGGACGGCCGATGGCCGCTCGTTCCGCCAGCTGCAGAACGGCAGGCTAGTGCGGGTCAACGCAGAAACGGGACAGGCGACGCCTTTTTACGACGACAAGCGATTCGCGGCGGCTCTGGTGACGGTCGCAAAGATGACCGAGGCTGACGCGAACCGAATGGCGAATTCTGTCGCCTTGCAGTTCGACAAGAACGAATCGGCGATCTTACTGACGCATGCAAGCGACGTCTGGCACTACGCGGTCGCCACCGGAATTCTAAAGCGGCTGACAGAAACGGCGGAAGAAGAGGCGGAGGTCGATTTCTCGCCTGATGGTAAGTGGGTCAGCTACGTCCGCCAGAATAATTTGTATGTCGTCGAGGTCGACCGCGGCCGGACTAAGCAACTGACCCGCGATGGCAGCAAGAATATCTACAACGGTGCGCTCGTCTGGGTTTACGAAGAAGAACTTTACGGCCGCGGCAATAAACGCGGCTATTGGTGGTCACCTGATTCATCGAAGATCGCCTTTCTACGGCTCGATGATTCAAAGGTGCCGCCGTTCATGATCGCCAACGATACGGTCACCGATCAGGTGATCGAGAACACCCCATATCCGCAGCCTGGAGATCCGAACCCGATCGTTCGGCTGGGAGTAGCGGACGTTACAAGAAGCTCTTTCATTCCGAACGCGGGCCTTATCCCGGGCGTGGGTAGACGTCTGCCGGCGTCGGTTCAGCGCATCGGCGATTCAGTGCGGTGGGCGAATCTGAATGCATACAAGCCTGAAGACCTGCTGATCGCACGCGTGACCTGGTCGAGAGACTCGGGCGTTGTGATGTATCAGGCCCTTAACCGCGAGCAGACGTTTCTTGATCTGAACGGGTTCGACCTATCCGGCAAACCGGAGAGGGCATTACAGGAAACGACTGCGGCGTGGGTCGAGGTCTACGATAATCCGGCGCAGCTCAAGGACGGTTCGTTCCTGTGGCAATCAGCGAAGAATGGCTGGCGCCACCTATATCATTACGACGGTCGCGGGAAGTTGATCCGCCAACTTACGGACGGAAAGTGGGAGATCCGAGAACTCTTCGGAGTTGATCCGGACAACGCGTGGGCATATTTTTCTGCTACAAAGGACAGCCACATCGCGGTCAATATCTATCGAGTCAAGATCGCCGATGGAACGGTCGAGCGGCTCTCACAGGGCGAAGGCTCACACTCGGCGCTGTTCAATTCGACATTCACGCACTACGTCGGCGGTTGGAGCGACATCAACACCCCGCCGAAGCAGCGTATTTACAAATCGGATGGCAGCTTGGTCCGTACGCTCAACGAGAATCAGGTCGACGCACTGGCGCAATACAAGCTCGGCTCGTCCGATTTTCTCCAGGTGAAAACCCGCGACGGCTTCGAGATGGAAGCGATGATGATCCGACCGCCGGACTTCAACGCCAACAAGAAGTATCCCGTTCTGATCTACACCTACGCCGGCCCCCACGCTCCGCAGGTCCGCAACGGCTGGGGAGCGAGCCGCTATGTGTGGTTTCAGATGCTCGCGCAGAAAGGTTACGTCGTTTGGGTCTGCGATAACCGCTCGGCGAGCGGCAAGGGTGAGGAGTCCGTATGGCCGATCTACAAAAATATGGGACCGCTGGAGCTTCGCGATATTGAGGACGGGGTTAGTTATCTGAAATCGCTCACGTTTATCGATCCCGAACGCATCGGTGTGTTCGGCTGGAGCTATGGCGGGTTTATGACGAGCTATGCGCTTACGCACACCAAATCGTTCAAGATCGGTATAGCCGGCGGAACCGTTTCCGATTGGGCTCTATACGATTCGATCTACACCGAACGCTTTATGCTCACGCCGCAGAATAATCGCGACGGATACGCGAAAACCTCAGTCCTGAATAAAGCAAAGGACCTTCACGGCCGGTTATTGCTGATCCACGGAATGATGGACGACAACGTCCACATGCAGAACACGACCAAGCTTGTGTTCGAACTCCAAAAAGCCGGCAAACAGTTCGACCTGATGCTCTACCCGACTCAGCGCCACGGAATCACAAACCCGGCCCAGGTCCATCACTGGTATTCGATGATGACGGATTATGTCTTGAAGAATTTGTAATGCGAATCGTTAGTATTACTTTTATCGTCGCATTGCTCGTCGTGTCTATCAATGCGCAGTTCGATGCCGACAAGGTCGGTGAATACCAAAGCTCATCTGATGACTCCAGCAATTGGCGAAAGAGGTAATATCTTTCGTAGAGCGTCTGGCAAATGAGCCGAAGTCGACTCGGGGTGCGATCGCTCTGATCAACTGGATGAAGCACGTCGGTCCATGTGTCGATAATCGGTGGGTCGAAGACGAGAGTTTCGAGGATTCGATTAAAGCAAGCATTCCCAAAAAGTATCGAAAGCGGATCATCCTCGTTCCGTCCGAATCCGTTTCGATTGGTGGAATAGCCGAGTTCTATCTCGTCCCCAAACGTGCCGGACTACCCAGAACGATCGAACGAATAGCTCATCCGCCGTGTTGTTGTTCTGAGATATCAATAGACGGGTATAGCGAGGTTGTTCACGGCCGCCAGCGAGTCAGATATAAATTGGTTCTTCCGATACGAAGCCTCAGAGTGCCGCCGAAACCGATGTGGACGATATCCAGTGGTGCGATCACTAGGGGACAGGGAAGCGATACGATTGAAGTAGATATTTCTGATTCTATTGAGGAGAAGATCACAGTCGAAGTATCGATAGCAGATCCGAGTGTCGTTTGTGGCTGTCCGACGATGGCTAAGATTACAACGAGGATCTTACGAAAGTAGCTGGGTCATGGAGTCGCCAGAGGCGCTTCTTAGCCACATACTTCCATTCGTTCGGCTTCTTGGAGGAATGAAATAACCTGTTCGCGTGTCACGGTTGGGAAGCCATCTAGAAACTCGTCTATCCCGTCCCCGGCCGCAAGAAAATCGATAAGGGTCTGAGTTGGCACGCGAGTGCCAGCAAAGACAGGAGTACCGCCCATGATATCTTTCGAGGATGTAACAACCGGATCCTTCATACGAAGAAGTATAGCGCACACAATCCTGCTAATTTGCACAGTTTTCGCAGTACACGCCCAGACCACCGACAAGCGGATCGATGACATTCGCAGTCTCTACACGAGCACGAACAGCGCGATCGAGACCGCTGAAAAGGAGGCGCCGTATTCGGAGATATATGTCGTTGAGCTGACGGTGAACAAGACGGGGAACCAATATCCGGCGGTGGGAACTTATTCCAACATCTCGAAGTTCTATTACACACATGGCGACCGCGAGAAAGATCCTTATCCGAGCAGACTGATGAAGATCAACGTCGTCACAAAGCGCGCGGCGATGATCACTAACAGCGAATTTCTTTTCAATGAGGCCGGCCAGCTTGTTTTTGGATATGTCCGCATGGGCGGCGTCGAAAGGCGCGAGACGCGGCTATATTTCGCTGCGGGACAACTGATCAAAATGCTCGACGACGAGAAGGATGTGAACATCCGGCTCCGTCCCGTCCAGGACACCGCCGCCGCCTTCAAGCGCGAATCCGCTCGGCTGGTCGCGCTCTTCAATTCATCGTTGAAAGAAGGTTTGTAGAGATCGCTTAGTCAAACTGTTTTCGAAACTCGTCGAATGTCGCTCGGAATTCAGCGAGTTCGCTTTTTAGCGTGGCGACCTCGTTTTCGAGAGCCTCGACGCGGGAACCATCAGCAGAAGCCGAAGATCGTTTCTCGCCCGGCGCCGGTAAAATGCTGACGTCTATCTCGCCAGAGAGCAGATGCGCGTAGCGGGCTTCTTTCTGCCCGGGTTGACGTTCGAGACGGACGAGCAGCGGTTCGTCGCGACGAGCAAGGTCGTCGAGTGTTTCCTGCAATTCGTTCAGATCGCAGAACTCATGCAACCGCCCGGACCGCTCACGGATCTCGCCGATCGTCTGCGGGCCGCGAAGCATAAGCACCGCCAATGCAGCAACACCCGCAGCATCCAGCTCAAAAACACCGGGCAGCATATGCTTGTATTTCACCGTTCGCGTGCCGGTGCCGTAGTACAGATACACAAGGCTCTGATCGCGCAGGCTGTCGATCGCGGCTTGGATCTCCGTATCGCCCAGTGACATCACCGGATCGCGATTGCTCTTCTGATTGCACGCAGCCGTCAGAGCGTTCAAGGTCAGCGGATAATACTCCGGCGTGGTCAGTTGCTTTTCAACAAGGCTCGCTAGAACGCGGACTTCAATCGGTGTTAGTTTGGTGGCCATATCGTGCTTTCAGAATAATACAACCGATCGGCGCTTTGCGTCGTCGCGTCTATGCGGGAAAATCGTTCTCGACCCATGGAAGTGTTTATCGCCAGGACCGAAGCCGAGTTTGAATCGGCGTACGAGCGGCTGTCGAAGGCCGATGTGCTCGGTTGCGATACGGAAACTTCGGCGTTATCGGCGAAGTATGGGAAGCTCCATTCGATCCAATTCTCCGATGGCGAGTTCAACGTCCTCGTACCGCTGAGCGAAGGCATCGCAATGGGTAGATTCGCCGATCTGCTCGCCGATCCGGCGATCACAAAGGTGTTTCACAACGCGAAGTTCGATCTGGAATTCCTGACCGCTGCCGGATGGGAAGTCGAGAACGTTTTCGACACGATGATCGCGGAGAAAGTACTAACCCGCGGCGCCAACCAATCTGCGTCGCTCGCCGAAACCCTCTACCGATACTTCGCGATCGATCTCGATAAATCGCAGCGAGCGAAATTCACGAGGAAATGGGATGGTATCTGGTCGGATGAGTTGGTTGATTACGCGCTTTCGGACGTGATTCATCTACCATTGCTAATGCGGGAACAGTTGGCCTGGCTTGAGAAACTTGGATTGACTCAAGAGTTTGCACACCAAGTTCGAAGAGTTTTCCCAGCTGTCGACCACGGATGATTCTCCCGATGCTTCACGAACGTTCGCGGAAACTCCTACCATCGATGATAAGCCGGATGCCCCTCCTTAACCGCGACAAAGACGCCGCGGCACGTATCACAAACCTTACCGCCCGCGATGAGTTCGGCATCAACCGTTGCACGGTCTTCCGATGATTCGACGACGCGAGCCTTGAGCGTGATCGGGCCGTCAACCGGTGTGGGGCGGAGCAGCTTGACGTGAAACTCGGCGGTCACTGTGCACGGAGTCTTGTCTTCACCGCGCCGCTTCATTAGGTGATGAGCGGCGGCCCAGTTTGAATGGCAGTCGAGGAGTGCTCCGATTATTCCGCCGTTGAGCATGCCGGGGAATGCCTGATGATGCGGTTCGGCGTGAAACTCGGCAACATACTCATCGCCCTCAACGAAACTGCGAATATGCAGCCCCTTTTCATTCGCCGGCCCACATCCGAAGCAGATGCTCTCGGGCGAAAATTCTTCTTGTAACGATTTTTCGTTTTCCATTGATCCCATTTTACAACGCCGATTGCTTTCGTAATAAGTGATAAGGGAAAAGAGGGAGCTCTTATCACTTTTCACTTATTACATTTTCACTTATTTCGCGGGTTGCCGCTCGCCGCTTCGTATCGTAAATTTACTTAGCTTACTCAGCCCCTCGATCAACTTATGCTGACTCTACTCGCGATCGGTTTCGTAGCCTGGCTCATATTTGGCTATTTTGCGTACGGCCGATGGATCGCCAAGCAGTTCCAACTCGACGACAGCCGCACGACTCCCGCCGTTTCGGTAAACGACGGCGAAGACTTTGTTCCGGCAAGGCCGTTCTATCTTTTCGGACAGCATTTCTCGGCGATTGCCGCGGCGGGACCTATCGCCGGGCCGATCATCGCTTGCATCACCTTCGGCTGGCTGCCTTCGCTGATCTGGGTCGCACTGGGTGTAGTACTGATCGGGGCGGTTCATGATTTCGCCGCACTTACATCGTCCGTCCGACACGGAGCGCAGAGCGTCGCGGAGATCACCAAGGAAAAGCTTGGAACCGGTGCCGGCAAAGCGATGATGGCGTTCATCTGGATCGCTCTGATCTACATCATCGTTGCTTTCACGGATATTACTGCGGGAACATTCGTTTCAGGTGATGACGTGCTCGCTGGCGAAACACGATTTAATCCCGGCGGAGCGGTCGCGTTTGCGAGCATTGCGTATCTACTGCTCTCTATCGTTCTCGGCCTTGTCGAACGCTATCTTACACCGCCCCTTTGGCTCGTAACGATCACCTTCGTCCCCGCGACCTTTGCGCTCTCGTATCTCGGCACCCAGTTCTCTCACGTCTTCGCACTCGGCCATTTGACCTGGTCGATCCTGATCCTTCTTTATTGCGTCGTCGCGTCGCTCGTACCTGTCTGGGCGCTGCTGCAGCCGCGTGGATATCTCGGCGGATTTGTCTTATACGCGGCGATCGCCGTCGGCGTGATCGGCATTTTCTTTGGCGGATTTGAGATCCAGCAGCCCGCGTTCAAATCGTTCGATGTCGGCGGCATGACCGGAATGCTGTTCCCGTTCCTTTTTGTGACGATCGCGTGCGGAGCTTGTTCCGGCTTTCATGGTCTCGTCTGCTCGGGGACGACCTCGAAGCAGATCGAGAAAGAATCGCACGCCCGCCCCATCGGGTATGGCGCGATGCTCGCGGAAGGGTTCGTCGCGTTCATCGCGATGGTCGTGGTGATGGTAGCGACGAATGAGATGATCACTGGCCCCGATGGAAAGGCCTTCGCGGCCGGAAAGATATACGGCAACGGCCTTGGCCAATTCCTGACAATCTTAGTCGGCCAGGAGAATCTTCAGTTTGCGATCACCTTCGGAGCGATGGCGTTCTCGACGTTTATATTTGACACGCTGGACGTTTCGATGCGGCTTGGGCGGTACATAGTGCAGGAGGTTTGCGGGATACCAGGCCGGTTTGGTGCGATCGTCGGTACGATCGGCACGGTAGCGGTTCCCTTTGTCCTCATCTTTTTCTCGAAGCCCGGATCATATCTCGATTTCTGGACCCTCTTCGGTGCGTCGAACCAACTCCTCGCAGCACTGTCGTTGCTGACGATCACCGTTTGGCTGCACCAGGCGCGTAAGCGTATAGCGTTCACGCTGCTGCCGATGTTGTTCGTTCTCGTCATTACGATGTGGGCGTTGGGCCTGATGGTCTACGGCAACTTCGCGGCGGCAAACGGCTTCGACATCAAGCTGGTCAACGGCTTTGCTTCGCTCGCGTTGATCTGCCTCGCGATCTATCTAGTGATCTCGGCTTTCTTCAAACTTCGTGCCGACCGAGGGCGGGTGATCGAGGAAGGGGTGACCGTTTAGCCTCGACGAGCCCGGACTTCGTCCAGTGTGCGAGTAGTATTCTCGATCACGCTTGCGGGTTCACGAAAGTCTTCGAGTTGATTGGTCGTCTTTGGTGGAAGCTGGACGAGCGGTTCTTCGCGGCGGACCTGATGTGAGTCGGACTTGTCCTTCCCGATCAGCTTTGCGTCTATCAGCTTCGAGATCTGCCGCATTATTAGAAAGGATATGCCGAAGAGCGTGGCAAGATAAAAAATAGCGAAGATGAACGCGGGCTCCGGAGTCTGGATTTTGTTCAGCAGGATGGCCATCAGGCCCACAAGCACACCGAGCCCGGCAGTGCACACGACGATCAAAGCAGTGATCAGCATATTCAACGCCGATTGCTGCTCGCTCTTTTCTTTTTTGAGCTGAGCTCCGCAGGCGTTGCAAAAGTTCAACGCATTATCGATCTGTTTTCCGCAGCGTTCGCAATACATTTGCTTAGCTCTTGATCGGCCCGATCTTTTCTTCAAGCCAGTTGGTCAGGTCGTCAACCGCTTGAATGTGAACTGGTTTGCCGCTCCACGCTTTGAAAGCAAATATGACGAGCATCACTGTCGTGACGATCGTAAAGATCACGCTTCCGGCATTTGCCAGATCAGTCACGTTACCGACGACTCCGAGGATGGTCGAGACGATCAGAATTCCGACGTGGGCGGCAAGGCCCTGAGCGGCATGAAACCGAACCTTATTCTCTTCTTTCGGAATGACGAGAAGCAGAATCAACCCTGCGACCAGTCCGATAGTGAAAGGAATATACGGTAGCCCGATCAGCCACTTTTCAGGAATGCCCGTCTTCGACTCCTGCCGTTCGCTGGCGCGATTCATATCTGCAAACCGCGAGGGCTGAGCGGCCTCATAGGCGGCAGGAACCTGCGCGCCCTGAAAGGCATATGCGTTATAT
>JAQSDP010000435.1 GCA_029945985.1 bacterium
CGACCCTTCGGATATCGAAGCCGACAGTCGGCTGAGGGTGGTCGAATAATGCAGCAAGCCCCTTTTGAGAAGCGTGTAAGAAACCACCCGTATTGAATCTGAAATCGATGATCAGAGAGTCGACGCCGCGCACCTGTATCAGCTCACGGAGCTGCGATTCGAATTCAATCTCAGAGTCTGGTCCCCAGGCCCACACATAAACGTACCCGACATTCGTGCCCGCAACCACGCCGCTGCTTACCGCTTGTTCCCACGTGCCAACTGGAAAATCCACGCCGGCAATGGGAAGTTGCTCCGAACAGAACCCGTACCACAGCGGGCCAGGCATCAGGTTTGTGGGAACTGAGACCACGGAGCCGCTCGCTTTTTGGACGTCAATTGAGTCAAAAAGGTGCCAATTTATGGTAGCGGAGCTCTGAAAGGAGTGTGCAAACGATGTAGTGGAACCGCCCCAATAGAGCGGCCAAAGAGGTATTTCTTCGGCGAGCAGTTCCTTGTACAAAACGTTCCAGGGTCGGCCCTCGTATCCCAGGACGACATCTCCAGGTTCCAGCCCGAGCGGGTGATCGGGCATCGCTGAATACACAAGTGACGTCCCATCGGCTTGGGTGGTCGTACAGGCTCCAGAAGGATTGAATGAGGTGTCTCCGACCGCGAGGCTAGGTACGCCAGGCTCCGGAACGGTGAATACATTTACGACCAGATCAAGAGCTTGGGTATGCGGTTCGCGCAAAGCGATCGCAAGTTGGTTCATTATCGCCGCGAACCGGCCGCGACTAACGCCAGCTGCGACCTCTGGACGGTACTTGGTTCGTAAAGCGTTCCAATCGACGTCGACACCTTGAAAGGCGGCGTATTTGGAATCGGCGTAGCTCCAAAACTTGTCGAATATGCGAAGCTTTTCTTCCGTACTTTCGCCTTCGCCCCAATAGGTATCGATCAAAACGCGACGTTCCTGCGGGGTCAACGAAGTTAAATTTTGAGTGCCATGCCGGCGGTTTTGCCACGAATCGGCAAGAGAGAGACGGCGCTGAACCTGGGCAGAATGGCCGACTGAAAGACTTAGTGATCCTTGCGCTTCAATGTATGGAGCAGTACTTGAAAAGAATACAGCGGCCAAGCTGATCAGAAAAAACGTTTTACGCGCAAGGTTATACATAGACTATCTCACTACTCCCATGTGCGTGAGAGTCAGAAGTATGGCGGCAATTCAGTTTGAGAAGCCTAGCCCCATATGTGTCTAATTGTCAATAGAAAATTAGCAGAATGTAAGTAGCACATCATATGTCCGATTGAGTCAGCAGCTGATATGTCCGCTTTCGGCGGTTGAGGGTAAGAATGGTTTCGCCTGCAAATAAGAACGTTCATACATCCTATTTTGCCGCGGATTTCTATAATTACATTTGATTTCTCAAGGATGTCGAAGTTGGACCGACGGTCGAGTTTTTGATCGATCGATCGAGACCTGCCGTTCAAGAAGGAGATCGGAATTGACCCGCTCGTGAATTCGACGAGGAAAAGTATCTCTGCCGACGCTGACAGGAACGGTAAGCTGACCAAGTGGGAAGTAAAATAGCCGCGATCATGAATTCGGTTGACGGCCCGAGGGAACTCGGGCTTTTTTCATTTCAGAGGGTCGCAACGTCGTGTCTTCATGCGAACATCGAATTTCCATTGTTGCAAACAATCGAGTTACACGAATATGCGGCCGGCCAAGCCGAGATGGACGGTTAGAAATGCGGTGTTTGATGGTTTTGGCTTTTGACAGAAAAGTCAGAGAATAGACCAACGTTGTAAGCGCTGTGGTATATCTGTTCAGGTCAAAATAGATAAATGGAAATTCGAACCTTAAGCCAGCTAAAAGAGAGCGGCTACAAGCCGAGGTCCGTAAAGCACGAGATGCGGGAGAACCTGATCCGAAAGCTTAAGAACCGCGAGCGTCTGTTTCCCGGGATCCTGGGCTATGACGAAACGGTCGTGCCGCAGATCGTGAATGCGGTCCTCGCGAAGCATAACTTCATCCTGCTCGGACTCCGCGGGCAGGCGAAATCTCGAATTATAAGACAATTAACGGAACTGCTCGACGACGAATTGCCGATCATCGAAGGCTCCGAGATCAACGACGATCCGTATAACCCGCTAAGCGCTTTCGGGAAGCAGCAGATCCAGTTCCACCGCGAGGAGACGCGACTGGATTGGGTCAGCCGCGAATTCCGGTTCGTGGAAAAGCTCGCGACCCCAGACGTTACGATCGCCGATATAGTGGGAGACGTTGACCCGATCAAGGCAGCGAAAGGCGGACACCTGCTGAGTGACGAACTGACAATTCATTTCGGCCTGCTCCCGCGCGCAAACCGCGGGATCTTTGCGATGAATGAGCTTCCTGATCTTTCCGGCAAGATACAGGTCGGTTTGTTCAACATCATGCAGGAAGGGGACATTCAAATAAAAGGCTATCCTGTCAGACTGCCGCTGGACGTGATGATCGTGTTCTCCGCCAATCCGGAAGACTACACCGCCCGAGGCAAGATCATCACCCCTTTGAAAGATCGTATTGGAGCCGAGATCCTGACCCATTACCCAGCTGACGTGCAGCTTAGTGCAGCGATAACAAAGCAGGAGGCCTGGGTCGATCGCCACGATCTGGAAGCGGAATCGGTCTATGTTCCAGAGTTCATCGCAGAGCTGGTTGAGCAGATCGCGTTCGAGGCCCGTGACGACCAGCGAGTCGATAAGCGAAGCGGCGTTTCCCAACGATTCTCCATCTCGGTGCTCGAGTCAGCGGTGTCGAACGCCGAGCGTCGGGCATTGATCTCAGGTGAACCTGATATCGTCCCTCGGATCTCCGACATTTATGCGGCCCTTCCCGCTATGACAGGGAAGATGGAACTCGAGTACGAAGGCGAGCAACTCGGTTCGGCCCGCCTCGCGAGAGATATTATCAAGCGGGCATCGGGTGTCATTTTTGAAGGCTTCTTTCTCGGCATCGATTTCGCTCCAGCGGTCGCTTGGTTTGAAGGCGGCAACAAGCTACTTCTCTCGGACACCGCCTCGGCAGAGGAGTGCGTTGGATTGCTGGAGGCGGTTCCGGACTTGATCGATTCTACCCTCGTTCCCCTCGATTTCAGCCGCGGCGACAAAGCAAAGCTCGTCTCCGCTTGTGAATTCGTTCTCGAAGGCCTGTACGCGCATAATAAGATTTCCCGAAATGAATCAGGCGGGTTTGAGGCCGTCACAAAGGCGAAACGCGATCGTCGCGGAATGATCTACGAAGACTTCACAGATATCGAAGGCTACAACTAGATGGAAGAGGCAGAAACAATGTCAGAAAAAGAATCGCGCGAACTGGCGAAGACCGCTGCTCCGACGTCAAACGCATTGCAGAAATGGCTGATCCGGATCGGGGTGGTACTGCTCGCTTTCCTGTTAGGATTCGTGCCGATGTGGCTATCGAATCGGCAGCTTTCCGGGGACCTGGCGAACCGCGATAAGGAACTCCGTCGAGCCGGTATTCAGAACACTTTGACGGCAGCGACAATATACGCGCGACGGGGAGAGTACGAGACCGCTCGCCAAAACACGAGCAGCTTTTTCACCGACGTTCGAGCGGAAATCGATAAGGGGAACGCCGGACTTCTGAACGAGCAGGAGCGCATCGGAGTGAGCCGGGTGATGGCAGAACGCGACGAAGTCATCACGCTGCTTTCAAGAAACGATCCCGCTGCGGCAGAGCGATTGTCGAACATGTTCGTCGAATACGTCGGAGTCGTGCAGAGCAAATGAAGCCGCGGCCTTTCCGCCAGGGTCTCCTTTCCCTTGTTTGATCGCTTTACCTGGTACGTACGATAGCTCGGGTCGTTGTAGACACTTTTAACAGGTAAATGCGAATCGTGTGGAGGGCGGATCGTCTAACGAAAAGCCTTACAAACTGGGCGCAATGTGCTAACTTTTTGGTGAGATGAAGTTCATTCGGTATTCCAGATTCAAGGGCTTCGACGTATCGGGGATCGACCTCGGCGGGTTGATGGACGCGCTGTCCAATCAGATGCTCGACTCGGGGTACAACGAGGATTACTGGTGGACGCGGGAGATGAACGAGCCGGACGATTCGCTAGACGCGTTGCGACAGGCGATCCTGCAGTCGCTTCTCGAACAGGAGATCCTGAGCGATCAGGACGTCGCGGAGATGCTCGCGGACAACGATGGCAAGTTCAAAGGATCAATCCTCGAACAGCTCATCAATCAGCTCATCGAGCGGATGGTGGAAGAAGGATATTTGACGCTCAAAGAGCTTCCACGGGAGCCGATGACGCAGCCTGGGGGTAAGGGCGGCCAAGGCGAAGTCGGGGAGGCGATGCCGCGGAATATCAAGTTCGAGCTGACAGAAAAGGGCTTTGATTTTCTCGGATACAAAACGCTCCAGAACCTGCTCGGCAGCATCGGGAAGTCGTCGATCGGCCGGCACGAGACCAACCAGCAGGAGACCGGCGTCGAGGCGTCGCTATCATCCAAACCTTACGAATTCGGTGACGTGATGAACCTCGACGTCACATCGACTATCGTCAGTGCACTCGTCCGCGAAGGCAGCCTCGACGTGCCGATGAATCTCGAATACAGCGATCTGTGGGTGTATCAGTCCGATTACCGTTCGTCGTGCGCCACGGTCGTAATGCTTGACTGCTCGCATTCGATGATCCTGTATGGCGAGGACCGCTTCACGCCGGCGAAGAAGGTCGCCCTGGCGCTCGCACATCTGATCCGCACGCAGTATCCAGGAGATACGCTAAAGGTAGTGTTGTTTCACGATAGCGCCGAAGAGGTGCCGCTCGGCAAACTCGGATCGATGCAGGTCGGGCCGCATCACACTAATACCGCCGAGGGGCTGAAACTGGCACGCCGGCTTCTGACCGCTCAGCGGAAGGATATGAAACAGATCGTGATGATCACGGACGGCAAGCCGACTGCAGCTTTTATGGATGATGCTAGCGCGGCGAGCTTCCGCCGTCGCTCGGCAGAACCGGTCGACGGCGGAAAACGCATGCTCTACAAAAACTCGATGGGCAATGATCCGTATGTGATGGCGGAAACGTTCAAGGAAGTGCAGGCGTGCCGTAAATCTGGTGTGATGATCAATACCTTCATGCTCGCAGACGACCCTTCGCTTGTCGAATTCGTCAAAAAGATGACCGCTATCACGCGCGGCAAGGCCTATTTCGCCAATCCGAACAACCTCACCGAGTTCGTCCTGATGGACTTCCTTAAACGGCGCACCCAACGCGTCAAGTAACAACGGACAATTGAAAGTGGACAATCGCTCTGTTAGTTATGGATCCGTGTGTCCCGCATCTGTTCCCGTCACCTCTTCCGCGTTTTGTCCCGGTTTTGGGACCGGGTGCTGGACGGTTGCGGCCGGTCTAAAGATCAAAGTGCGCACGCTGCACCCCGCTTTTTTTCGACTGCACCGCACTGAAGCGAATCTTGCGACGCACGGGCCCCGACAGACAATGCCAGTTATGACGTCTCCTCGACACGGAGTTCCGATCGCCTTGATATACCGACCATCATGCCGTGCATCAACGCCTCCATCTCCCAAAGCGCTACGGTTCCGCTTCCGCGGGCCCGAGATTGAACAGGGCGAGGAAGAGCGGGAGACTGTCAGTCTCGAATTAGTTAGAGAAAGTGATCGGCAGTTTGTAAGCAGCGGAGAGGGTCGGTTCGATACGTGTCTTTATTTCGCCGTTTTCGGGATAGATGATGAGCGTGGTCGGGATGAAACTGGGTACGTCGGCAGGACGCGGAGTACGGCGGGGAATGTGGGCGGCACGCTGGACGCTCAGGGTGCTGCGTCGAGATCTTACATTCGGCCTGCGGTCAGCAGGAATCTCGCCAAAGACCTGCGATGCGTTCGCCGGCGTTAAAACATTGGCCGTGGTCGTGGGCGTGGGCTCGTTAGCCGGGGCGAGGCTGTTATCTCCCAGGCTTTCGTCGACCGGTGCGTCCGACTCGTAGCTGGGGACTTCGACGCCTTCGACGGACGCTCGGTCCGACGGCTCGCTTATAGCGATGAATACGGCGCTCAAGAAGATAATGGCGACCGCCGCCGCGGCACCTCCGCCGAATATGAGCGAGCGATGAAACCATGAGATCCGCGGGGCCCCTTGCCGGAGCAATAACGGGTTCGGGGCCTTCGCGTAAACCTGATCGACAGCAAGAGGCTTCAGGACCTCGACCTCTCCCGTAGGACGCAGCGAAACCGTCGTGGGCGGCGGTGCCGGTTGCGGTTCAATACTATTTAAGAAATCGTGGAGACTTTCCTGTGGTCTTTGCATGTATTTCGTGGTCCGGCGAGGATGCCGCAGCGAATCGAACGACCGCCGCCTTTATTGTAACGGCTGCTTTCAAGTAAGTCGAGAGTTTTTGCAGATCGCTCAGACTGATCAGCCGACGTTCTATCATGTCGATCGAACGGTTTGCGAAAACATGGTCCAGGTTCACCGCTACTCGAAATTCATTCGCTTCATCAGGGCAGCGAAGCGGGGGGATGAGTGGAGGTCCTTCCATTTGGGATCTACTTTGAGGAAGACCATTTTGGGGTCGTGCTCGGCGAAGCCTTTTTCGAGCCAGTCTAGCGCGTTTTCAGTATCGCCGAGGCCCAGATGTGCGAGCGCTAAATGAGTCGGCGGCATTCCACGGGTCTTGCCGATCTCCATCATTTCCCCGAGCACCTGCTTCGCTTCTTCGCGAAGGCCCATCTTTGCCAGTGCATAGCTTTCCATGGCGACGGAATAGGTCGACGCCGAAGAAAGCTTTCGTGCTTTGCGGGCCGCGATAAGTGCCTCGGGGTACTTCTGTTCGTCGATATAGACCAGAGAGAGGAACAGGTGCGTCATCCAAAAATTTGGAGCGAGGTCGAGCGTTTTCTGCAGACGGTCGAGGGCCTCACCGTTCTTGCCGGCCTGAAAAAGGAACTGGCCTTCCAATGCACCGGCAAACGGAAACAGCGGGTCCAATTCGCGAGCTATTTTTACTTCGGCTAACGCCTGATTATGTCTTCCAAGATTAGACAGAAGATGGGCGTAGGATATGTGAGCGTTGATGTCATTAGGATTCAATTCGATAGCCCGCTGAAAATGTCTTTCGGCTCCGGCCCAATCCCAGTCGCCCCAAAAAAGCGTCATTCCCATCGTGGCGTGACCGGCCGAAAGAGAATCGTCGATCTCGATCGCACGGTTTGCGGCAGCCTTGGATTTCGCGAACGACTCAACCGGCGTTACCTCGCTTCCGATGCCGAGAGAACGATATGCGTCGGCGATTCCCGCGTAGGCGAGAGCGTAATTCGGATCGCGGTCGATCGCCTGTTGGAAGTATGCAATTCCCTGGCGGATCTCGTCGGGCAGTAGTTTGAACACGTGGAATCGGCCACGTAGATAGAGTTGATATGCCTCGACATTTTCAGTGTAGCGTTTGTTGAGTTGGGCCGTGTCGGATGGCGTCAGCTTGATTCTCAGATTCCGAGCGACGGCTTGAGCTATCTCGTTTTGCGCCGCTATGACATCGGTAAGGGTGCTTACATATTGATTTCCCCAGATCTGCGAGTCATCGGCGGCATCGACCAAACGTACGTTGATCACGAGCTTGTCACCTAGTTGCTTGATATCGCCGGTGACGAGCGTCTCGACGCCTAGTCTGGAAGCGATCGCACGGGTGTCCGACTGATCAGCCTTGAATCGGAAGGAGGAGTTGCGCGACATCACTTTCAATCCGGAAAGCTGCGAAAGATTGTTTATGATGCTTTCGCTAACCCCGTCGGCGAGAAACTCGGCGCTTGGATCTCCGCTTGCGTTGGTGAATGGCAGAACGGCCAAAGATCGTCGTCCTGCCGTCTCCCCGTTTTGCCGATCGACGTAAAAATAATAACCCGCGCCTAACGCGGCAAGGGCGAGTAGCGACAAAGAGATCCATTTGACGAAGCTAACGCCACTCGCGGCCGCGCCTTCGGCCCTCGTGTTCGGATCGTTCACCTCGTCCGTTATCCGCGGAAGTACCGCCGTTGGAATATTCGTTGCGCCGGCGTGAGCGGTTCCCAACTTTTCATTGAACGCGAAATTGTCCTTCAAGGCCCTAAGATCCTTAAGAAGCTCTTCAGATGTCTGATACCGTTCGTTCTTATTCTTACAAAGGGTTTTCGAGACTATCCGCTGCAATTCGTCTGAAACGTTTGAAGCGGGGAGTGCCAGAGGCGCGGGCTCGGCGTTGATTACGTTGGCGAAGGTCTCGGGCATTGAAGTGCCTTGAAAGGGGGTAGCTCCGGTGAGCAGTTCGTAAAGAACTACGCCAAGGCTGAATATATCAGTGCGTTCATCAACCGCTTCGCCTTTGGCCTGCTCAGGCGACATGTAATTTACCGTGCCCATTATCACACCCTGTGCGGTCTGGTTGCGGGTCGCCGCCTCATGCCCACCCCCAATCAAACCGTTATCCGGTTTCAGAAGCTTTGCAAGCCCGAAGTCCAGTACTTTGACGTAACCGTCTGGGCGAACGACTATGTTTTCGGGTTTGATATCGCGATGCACGATCCCCGTTCCGTGTGCCGCGGCAAGTGCACCGGCGATCTGGATAGCGATCTCGATCACTTGCGACACCGTCATTTCGGCTTTGCCCACGAGATCCCGAAGCGTCCGGCCCTCGACATATTCGCTTACGATAAAGTTCGCGTCGTCACCGACGTTTATCTCGTGGATCACGAGAATGTTCGGGTGATTCAGAGAGGAGGCGGCCTTAGCTTCGCGAATGAATCGCTGCAGGTGCGAATCGTTTTTCCCGAAATGTTCGTTGAGTATCTTGATCGCCACGCGTCGATCGAGCTTTTCGTCCTGGGCAAGATAAACTTCACCCATTCCGCCGACGCCGATCTGGCGGAGTATCTTGTAATGAGCGAAGCGGTCGCCGGAGCGAAGGATTCCTTTGGGTTCTAAGATCGCGCTCGCGACTTCGCCGGCCGCCGGCTGCTCAAGGAATTCGCCAGCCCCCTCAGATGTGGACAAAAGTCTTTCGACCTCGTCTCGCAATGCGGCATCCGATTCGCAGGCGCGGTCGAGGTATCGGTCGCGCTCCGCCGGTTCCAATTCCGCGACAGCGTCGAACAATTCTTTAACCTGCTTCCAGCGTTCAGCGGTCATCCATTCAACTCCTGAAACAGCCAGGCCTTTGCCGTTCGCCATTCATTCTTTACCGTCGCGGGCGAGATCCCCAGGGCCTCTGCCGTTTCTTCTACGCTCATTCCGCTAAAGAAGCGCAGCTCAACGATTCGGGATTGCCTTTCGTCGAGTTGCGCTAGTCGGGTCAGGGCTTCATCAAGTGCGACCAGATCGACATTTAATCCGGCTGCTGACGCTGCAAATTCAGCAGCCTCAAGCGGCAAGTTTTCTGCATTGCCCCCACGCTTGTCGCGGTGGCGCGACCTGGCGTGATCGACCAGTATCCGCCGCATCGACTGAGCGGCTATGCCGAAGAAATGAGCCCGGTTCTTCCAGTTCACCTCCCGCTGATCGATAAGCTTCAGGTAAGCCTCGTTGATGAGCGCGGTGGCCTGAAGCGTGTGGCCGATGCGTTCACGACGCAGGTAGTTCGTCGCCTGACGGTGCAGTTCGGCGTATACGATGGGCATCATCGCCTCGAGCGCTTCCTCCTTCCCTGAACTCCACTCCTGCAGCCAAAGCGTTATCTCAGGCTGCTGATCTGCCGATTGCTCCATATATTCTACGCTGGTGTGCGCTGAAGACGTCGCTTCGAGGTTCCGGGTAATTATTTCACTAAATGCCATAAATGCTCAAAAAAACTTTTAGCTCTGTTTCTGAATTGCGTCGCGTTAGTCATTGAAGGCCAAAAACGCCTAATAAACGAAGAAAATCAGAGGGAGAATCAAATGAAGAATAATTTTGTAGAATACGGCCGCTTCTCGTTAGCGACGTTTGCTTTGCTATTTGTAGCCGTAGCCGGGTGTTCAGTTCAGGCGCAGAAGCAATCGGCGGACAGGATTGTCGGTGCTTGGGAAACGACGGTGACGCCCACGAATTGCATCAGCGGCGAACCCATCGCACCGGCCTTTCCGGGCGTTATCACTTTCAATGAGGGCGGGACAGTTGCTGAATTTGGAGCTAACCCAGGAACACCTTATCGAACACCGGGACACGGGATCTGGGTAAGCAACGGAGGCGAGGATTACACAATGAAGTTCTCTTTCATTCCGCTGAACCAATTCGGGGCTCCGGTGGGGCGGCTGAGGGTAACTCAGAGCCTCCAACTCGCCAAATTCAGCGACGAATCGAGCACAAGCGGTGGATTCGTTCTGACGAACCTGGCTGGCGCTGTTATCGCCACGGGCTGTTCGACGAGTACGGCTGTACGCGTCACCTTATAGGATCCATTTTTTATTAGACCGTCTGGGTCTCACTTGTTTCTATGCTCCTTTCTTTCAGGAAAGAAGTTGATGAAACGGGGGAGACCCGATTCGCGCCGGAGTTGCTTTCCCGCGCCATTTGTGAAAAATAGGGTGTGATGGCTGATCCGCGTGTGGCAAAATCGGCTAAGGACACTTCGCTCTTCGGGGAGAAGAAGCCGTTTGCGGGGTCGGTGGTTTGGGCATGTGCAGTCTATTCGCTAGTCCCGCTGGTCGGGGTCGTTTTTGTCCCTTTCATTTATCTGTTCGGCGTAGTCGCAGTCGCAAAGGGCGATGGGAGGAATCGGCAGTCGGCCCTTGGGGCGATGGCGGCGGGCCTGTTGATCTTGTTGGTGCAGTTGGTGCTTTGGTGGCTGCTGTACGCGGTGCCTAAATGGGGCGTGCAAGTATGAAGATCGCGAAGATCGTCAGTTCTAATTCGCATATCGCGTATGTTGCGCGGGTGTTGGATAAGCGTGACGGTGGGGCTGATCCGCCGGCAGATGAATACGGGTTTGGGCGGTTTGTTTCGATCGAGGACGGGACGGAACGGATAGTAGGCGTGATATCAGATTCGCGGCTGGTAAACCCGGAGTATTTGAGCTCTTCGACGCGGCTCGGGCAGGCATCGGCGCTGGGCGAATTGCGGCGCGACCTGGTTGAGGACAAGCGGACGCTGATCGCGATACTGCTGCTGGGATCGATCGCCGAGGGCGTGCCGGTTCATTCGATACCGCTGAGGGTGCTGCCGTCGGGTGCGGATGTGGAATCAATGTCGGGTGAGGACGCGGCGGCGTTTCATCGGGCGGGGGATGGCGGAGTGCGGATGGGATATTTCCCTAGCCTGATGTCCCATTCAGGACCGCTGTCAACTACTTTGGCTAAGACGATCATCGATAGTCTGAAACCTCATTTTTCCGATACCGAACAACAGAAACTCGCCGTCATGGCGGATTCACTTTCGTGGAAGCAGGCGTTTGGGGATTCCCGATTCTAACGCTGCATTTATCCACGAAATAAGAAAAGTAGAAAGAAGAAGAGAATAAACAAAAGACCTGAAAGCCTATCTATATGGTCAAGTTGGAAACGATCTACACGGAGAATTGTCTTAACACGTTTCGGCGTACGCCCGACGACTTTATCGACATGACGATAACGAGTCCGCCGTATGACGATCTGCGGGAGTACAACGGGTATCACTTTCCGGTCGAGGAGATCGCGGCTGGGCTGTTTGCGAAGACGAAGCCGGGCGGAGTCGTGATCTGGGTAGTGGGTGATCGGACGGTGAATGGGGACGAGACGCTGTCGAGCTTTAAGCACGCATTCGCGTTCAAGGAAGCTGGATTCCGCGTGCACGATACGATGATCTACGCGAAGAATAACCCGATCCCGAGCGACTGCGGCAAGCGGTATCGGCAGTGCTTCGAGTATATGTTTTGTTTCTCGAAGGGCGCGCCAAAGACGTTCAACCCGATGACGCAGGCGATCAAGCAGGAGAAAGCGTTCAAATCTTTTCGGATCACTAAGGTCGGGCGCAACGACCTCGCCCACGATCATATCGCCCCGAAGGAGCGCAAGGTTAACAACATCTTCTTCTACAACGTTGGCACCTCGTCCTCGCGAGATAAGATCGCGTTTCAGCATCCGGCTATCTTCCCGGAACAACTCGTCGAAGATCAGATCCGCACGTGGACAAACGAAGGTGACGTCGTCTATGACTGCTTTATGGGCAGCGGGACGACGGCAAAGGTCGCTTCCCTGCTCGGCCGGCGATGGTTCGGGTCGGAGATCTCGGCTGAGTATGTGAAGATCGCCGAGCAGCGGATCGCTGCGTACCTGGGTGGGCAGGCGGCGGCTTGATCGAAGATTATACGCCGGATGCGTGCGGTCAGTGGTTGAGTCACCCGGCAGGCATTACAACCATTTCCTCGCGGCAAGCGTCTATCCTGTTACAATTCGAATTCCAGGATCTCTCTCCGGATAACTATGAAGATTACCCACATTTTAATCGTGCTGGCCGTATTTGTCGGTGCAGCGTTGGGTCAAATGCGTCCGCCGGAGACGGAAACGACGACGAAAGACGTCAAGCCGGCACCGGCAACGGTGAACGCTCAATATCAGGGCGGGTTTTTTGGCGTTAGCGATAAGGAATCGGGCACGCTGAAATTCGATGACGCGAATGAGCGACTAGTCTTTTTCGGCGAGGATGGCAAAGAGCGCTTTGGAATTCCCTATTCATCAGTGCTGACTGTCTATCCGGATGAGAAATCGGTGACTACTACGGCGGGAAACGTAGTTAAGTACATTCCGCTCCCTGGCGCCGGACTCGCAGGGTTGATCAGGGAGAAGCGGCGATATCTGATCCTCAACTACGACGATCCGGATGTCGATGCTAAGGGAACGACGAGCTTCAAGCTTGCGAACAAGGACATTCTCGAATCGGTGATCTTCTCGATCGGGACGAAAGCGAAGATGAAACAGCGCGGCGACGCGTATGTTCGCCCCCGAGTGGCACAGGCGGATACCAACTAATTTACATCTCCAAAGCGGTGCTGCAGGATGGATGCGATCGAGATCGCTGCGGTATCGGCTTTAAGTATCCGGCCGCCGAATGTGATCGATGTGATCCCGGCGGCTGACGCTTTTTCTATTTCGGCGTCGTCCCATCCGCCTTCGGGGCCGATGAGCGCAAGGATCTTCTTCGCTCCTTCTACTGCATCAAAGCTCTCGCCGTCGCGTTCTGAGAATTGGATCCGCGTTATGTCTTCGCCGGCAGTTCGATCGATCAGTTCTCGGAAATCCACAACCTCTTCTATTTGCATCAGCCGTGCCCGGCCGCATTGTTTGGTCGCTTCCATTGCGATGCGTTTCCAGCGGGCGGAGCGCTTGGATGGGTCGGCGACTTTCACATCGCAGCGCGCAGAGGTCATTGGGATAAATCGGTTGACGCCAAGTTCGACGGCTTTTTGGACGACGAGGTCGAGCTTTTCGCCCTTGAGGAGTACGGCGGCTACGGACAGGTCGAGCGGAGATTCGGGTGATGACGGAGTAACTTCGTTCTCTATCATCAGCCTCACTTGCCGTTTTTCGACCGCGTCGATGCGGCATTCGAACTCGCGGCGCTCGCCATCGAATACGTTTGCGCTGTCACCAGCCTTCAGACGCAGAACGTCGCGCAGATGGCGCGTCTCGTCCTCGTCTAGGATGACGAGTCCACCGTCGAACTGCGATGGCGATGCGTAAAAACGTCTGGTGGTCATATTTGATATCACATTGGTCTGTGCTTTTCGTTCGTTTGTGGTTAAGAACAAAGCCGGGACCACAGAAAGCACAGAACCAGAAGAAAACACAGAACAAAACCCGCGTCGATTCGGCAATCTAGACCGATCAAGTCGACGGATCATTGCGTTCAGGAAACCGCGTCTTGAAATCTCCGGACCGTCGGCGGAGCGAGATCCAGGTTTCGAACGCGTCTGGCGTCAGGAGCCAGACGTTTAGCCATTCTGCCATTTCGGCCTCTTCTGGAGTCCGGTTAAGTTTTTTCTTCGCTTCGATCACCCGTTCGCGGATCAGGCGGATGCCGTTCTTGTCGCCCTCAGATAAAAACTTCTTGCGGAGATTATTCAAATTGCGGATGCTCGTGAGCGTTTGGCGAAAGGATCCGACCTTCAAGATGTTGCGAAACTCAGCTGTATAGGGCTTTGCTTCGTACCGGAGAACGTGGAGTTCCATTATCTCGGAATGCCGAAGTTCGGCTCCTTCATCAGCGAGCAGCCGTGCTATCTTCATTGGCGACTCAACTGCCACATCGCCCAGAACATCGCGAACGACTTGCTCGATCGCCTCGATCTCGGCTGAGCCGATGCTTTCGCAATCGAGCTTTTCCCAGACCTCGATCATCAGGTCGTGCTTAGTCTTCGACTCCCACATCACTATTTCGCGAGCCGCTCGATGATCTCCGTCGACGAATGATCTTTCGGGTCACCGACGATCGCAACGGTTCCGCCGTACGAGCGCACGGTGTCGCGTTCGGGAACTGTTTCGGTGGTGTAGTCCGTTCCTTTCGCGTGGAAATCAGGCTTGAGAGCGAGCAGAAGTTCCTCGACCGTGGGCTCGTCAAAGATGGTGACGATATCGACGCAGCGAATGCTGGCAACTATCTCCGCCCGTTCATTCTGCGGGGTGTGCGGACGGCCTTCGCCTTTCAGTTTTCGAGCTTCATCGTCGGAGTTAATGCCGACTATCAGCACATCCGCAAGTTCAGCGGCGCCGAGGAGATAGCGAAGATGCCCGGCGTGAAACAGGTCAAAACATCCATTCGCTAACGCGATCTTTGCACCATGCTCGCGCAGGTCAGAGACCATGGCGGTCAGCGATTCGCGATCGAGGATCGGTGCGGAGTATCTCTGCATCAATTTGCGGGTGCGGCTTGCAGCAATGCCGCATGTTCGGCGATCGAACGGCTAACTTCACGGGCGGTCGCGGTTGCGGTGCCTTTCTTCATAACGACGATGCTTCCGGCGTGATTAGCGATCTGGGCAGACTCGGCAAAGCTGAATCCGGCAGCCAACCCGAGTGTGTAGGCGGCGATCACCGTGTCGCCGGCACCTGTCACGTCGACCGGCTCGCTGGATCCGACCGCATCGATCGATCTAGGCGGCACATCCGCCTCGATCAAAAGCATCCCTTTGTTTCCGCGCGTGATCAGTAGAGCCTCGAGACCGAGTATTTCCCGAAGCCGCTCACAGGCCGCATCATCATATCCGCTGCCGAGGATATGCTCCACCTCATCCTGGTTCGGGGTGGCGCTCGTGCCCCCCGTAAAGTCGGCGAGACGAGAGCGGGAATCGACGATCATTGGAATGTTCCGCGACTTCGCGAGTTGGCGTGTCCGCGCGAATAATTCCGGTGTGATGACGCCATAACCGTAGTCAGAAACAACGATCGCGTCGGCGGATGTAGCTTCACGAGTCAGGTATTCGTCAAACTTGGCCCTTGTAGCCGCGTCCATGTCTCTGGGTCCGTCATAATCGATGCGGATCATCTGTTGCCGCGCGGCATAATGCTGACCGGCGAGGACCCGCACCTTCGTTGTCGTTCGGACGCCGTGAGTTCGCACGATCGATTCGGTAGACACCGAGTTTTGCAGCGATCCGAGAAGCA
>JAQSDP010000436.1 GCA_029945985.1 bacterium
TCGTCGATCTGCTGCCGAAGCTCGTCTGGCATAGCGACGCTCCGGTCATCGACATGGCGATCCCCTCGTATCTCCTTTCCGAACAATCGCGAGCGACGCAGAAGGTGATGCTCTCAGGGATGGGCGGAGACGAGATCTTTGCCGGGTACCCCAGACAGTTGGCGATGCAGATCGCGGGTTTAACCGACATTGTTCCGTCCGCCGTCCGCCGTCCGTTGATGCGAACCGTCGAATCGTCGCTCTACGGCGGCTCAAAAGGTAGGCTGACGGCCCCGCTGCGAAATGTGAAAAAATTTGCACGCAGCGCAGGCATGGATTTCGAGGACAGATATTTGGGGTTTGGAACGTATTTTACATCTGAGATGAAATCGCGGCTCCTGTCTCCTCTGATGCACGACGCGACGAGCGGATTCGACCCGTATGAATATCACCGGAAATATTTCTCAGAATGCCGCGACACCTCTCCGTTGAACCGGCTGCTTTACGTCGATTTCAAAACGTTCATGCCCGCGCTCAATCTGGACACGACCGACCGCACGTCGATGGCCGCTAACCTAGAGGTTCGCGCACCCTTTCTGAACCGTGAACTCGTTGAGCTGTCAGCACGTATCCCCGCGAACTTGAAGATAAAGGGGTTCAAACGAAAATTCATCCTCAAGAAAGCGATGGAGAGTGTGCTTCCAAAGGATCTCATCTGGCGTAGGAAGGCGGGTTTTTCGGCCCCGATCCGCTCGTGGCTTCGCGGGTCGCTGCGGCCGATGGTAAATGATCTGCTGAGCGAGGAGACGATTAAGAAACGCGGCCTCTTTGACCCGGCAGAAGTTCGGCGCATAATCGACGCGAACCTTTCCGGTAAAGAAGATCTGAACCTGCAGGTTTTCCAGCTCCTCAATCTCGAGATCTGGATGCAGCAGTTTCTCGACAAACGATGAAGTCCGGCACCGCCATCAACGAGCTTCAGATACGACGAACTCCCGTCAGCCGTCGCGTGCCTGCTTGGGTGATGCCTTCGATAAAAAGCCTCGTAATCGCTGTAGATGCGTTGATCGCGATCGGCAGTTTTCTGCTTGCGTTCAAGCTGCGCGAAGGCAGTGACTTGCTGTCACAAACCGCATGGGCGGGGTCGAAGGATTTCGTTCCATATGCCGGCATTCTTTACTTCGCTGTCGCGGCTCGAGTGTCGATGCTGCTCTACCAGCGAGCTTATAACTATGTCGGTTCCTTCTCGTACGCTCAAGAGGCGATCAGGATCTTTAAGGCCGTCGGCATTTCTTCGCTCCTGATCATCGCGTGGGCCTTCCTCTTCCGCGGCGGATTTGCATTTCGCGATTTCTCTTATGCGCGGAGCGTTTTTGTACTCGATTTTGGTATAGCTCTCGCCGCGTATCTTGCTTTTCATTTTGCGTTGCGATTCCTGCAGGTGCGAGCCCGGCGGCAAGGGATCAATCTCATCCCAACCCTCATCGCTGGCACGAATAAAGAAGCCGAGCAAACGATCAGCGAGCTGCGAAACAGACGCGATCTCGGGTACCGCGTCGTCGGCGTTCTGGATGAGCAGGCATCGTCTAATGAGTCTTTCGCCGGCGTCGACGTCGTCGGTTCCATCGACGACCTGCCGAACATCGTCCGCGAACTAGCCATTCAGGAAGTGATCATTACTGATAGCTCGATCACAAGCGACCGGATGTTCGACGCAATGATGCGGATCGGCCGCGGTCAGCGGGTCGAGTTTCGATTTGCCCCGAGCCTGTTCGAACTCCTGCCCCAGAAGACGAGCGTCGACCAGATCGGTGTGCTGCCGATGGTGCGTCTCTTCCGAGAGCCGCTCTCCGATGCCGAACGTTTCGTCAAACGTATCTCCGATATCGCGATCTCAAGCCTCGCGCTTATTCTCGTCTCCCCGATCCTGGCGATCATCGCCTTGTGGATAAAGCTCGATTCGAAGGGAAAGGTGTTTTTTCGCCAGGAGCGCGTCGGAATGGACGGGCGGGTTTTCCTATGCTACAAGTTTCGGACGATGCGGCAGGATGCCGATGAGCACATTCACCGCGAGGCGTATGAGAAGAACATCGACGGCGAAGACGAGGCGAATATCGGCGATGGATCAGATCCCGTGTACGGGAAGGTAAAAGACGATCCGAGAGTAACGCGAGCCGGCAAGTTCCTTCGCCGCTCTAGCCTCGACGAACTACCGCAGCTTTTCAACGTTCTGAAAGGCGACATGAGCATCGTCGGCCCTCGTCCGCCGATCCCGTATGAGGTTGCAGCTTATAAGCTGTGGCATCGGAAACGGCTCGATATGAAGCCCGGCATCACCGGGCTTTGGCAGGTATCGGGACGGAATAGATTGACGTTTGATGAAATGGTTCGCACCGATCTTTTCTACATCGAGCATTGGTCGCTGTGGCTAGATCTAAAGATCATCCTGCTCACGCTGCCAGCAGTTTTTCGGGGGGACGGCGCGCGCTAATCGGGCAAAATATGGATCCCGTCAAATACAACAGCGAGGCTTGGGACAAATGTGCCGACTCCGGAGACCAGTGGACGGTCCCGGTCGGGCCGGATGTGATCGAGGCGGCTCGGCAGGGGGCTTTCGTCTTCGACCTTGAAGAGGCAGAGCGGTCGGGAGAGCTCAAGCTTAGGTTTTCTCTACCCTTTTCTGATGAAGGCTCGCTTGAACCTGACGAACTCGCGCAGCTTTTGGAAGATAGGGAACCCCTCGAGTTTAGCCATACGCTTGAAGAGCAGATCGGCGGTCAGACACGCGCGGGATTTCACATTACTGGCCTCTATGAAGACTACTGGGGCGATTCGAACAAGGCTATCGACCGGCACATGGCCGCCTTCGTCGCAACGCTCGCGCTCAAACCCGTATGACATCAGTTGCAGATTCGCTCAGGGTGGGTGCAGAGATCCTGCAAAACGCGGCCGTACCTGACGCTATCCGGCAAGCATCGTCTCTTCTTCAATTCGCGACCGGCCGAGATCGAACGTTCATTATCGCTCATCCGGAATACGTGCTCACCGAAACGGAAGACGACTCGTTTCGTAAGGCTATCGCACGCCGGGCAGCACGCGAACCGTTTCAGCACATCGTCGGCCACCAGGAATTCTACGGGCTGGATTTTATCGTGACGCCCAACGTACTCATTCCACGGCCGGAAACGGAGTTGATCGTCGAGCGTGCGATCGAACTGCTGAGCGTTCTGCCGTCACCGAGATTCCTTGAGATCGGCATCGGATCCGGCTGTATCGCCGTGGCCATCTTGAAGCATTGCCCGAACGCATCCGCCCTTGCGGTGGATATCTCCGAAGCGGCGGTCAAAGTCGCCCGCCGCAACGCCGAAATACATGAACTTTACGATCGGCTTCAGATGCTGCAGTCAGATATCTTCGAAAGTGTGAACGAAGAAACATTCGACCTTATCGTCTCTAATCCGCCGTATGTACCACTCGCGCAATATGACGGACTTCAACCGGAAGTGCGCGACCATGATCCACGGGTGGCGTTGACGGACGGATCTACCGGCCTGACGATCATTGAACGCATCATCGTCGGAGCGCCCGAATTCTTGCAACCCGCGGGCCGGCTGCTAATGGAGATCGGCTTCGGACAGAACGAGCATGTCGAGGGCGTCTTCGATCCGGCAACATGGGAGTCCGTAAGCTTGATTCACGACCTTCAAGGCATTCCGAGAATCGTAGACGCGGCACTTGCCTAGCCGTTGCCGAGATCAACTAAGTATTAGAATGCTTGCGTTTAATAGCGAATGGGTTTATATTTAGCGCGTTCCAAGTGTTTTCTTCGTGCCACTGTTTTACAGACGTGATCGTTCTGCGATGGTGTTTTGGGATGTAGTCTTCTGGTTCGTCCGATGACCTTCTTCGCCATTATCTTTCCAAACGATCGGAGGTGATTTCAAATGCTGTATGGACTTCTAGCTTTCGTCTCTTTGCTGGCGACGATCTTTAGTTTTTTGGCCTACCGCAGTTACAACAACACGCTGGCTCTGGTTGCGGCTATCGTATTCCTGATCGCGACCGTTGGTTTGGGCGGCGTATTTCTTTCTGGCCGGGTTAATAAGAAGGAAGAAATTCACATCACGGAATAGCGGCAGATCCAGGCCGTATATGTTTGGCGTGCGATTGATCTGCGCTTTTGCGTCGGTCGCCAATACGGAATTGCAAAAAGGACTGGCTTCGGCCGGTCCTTTTTCGCGCCTGTTCGAAGGAGCTGAATTCGGGTCCGTCGAATGTTGACAAAAATGTAAGGATTGCTAAAATTGATGTTTGGACTACTATGCCGAAGATCGCAGACATACAGGAAACGCCAAACCCGAACGCGGTGAAGTTCATACTGAAGGAACCGGTTTCGGCGGGTACGTCCCACCAATTTCCAAATGCCGAGGCGGCGCAGAACGACGCGTTAGTGAAGGCTCTGTTCGATCTTGGCGAAGTGGTCTCCGTGTTCTATATGGACAAGATGATCACCGTCGAGAAGACTGATGAGGCAGAATGGGACGAGATCCTTCCTTTGCTGGCAGTCCCGATCCGCGAGGCCGAATCGGTTAAGTCTCTGAATGGCAACGGTTCCGCAGCAGCCGAGGTCGGCGGCGCAATATCCGCCGCGGCCAACAGCGATGATCCGGTCATCCGCGAGATCGACGCGCTTCTCGATGAGCGTATCCGTCCATATCTCGCTAGCGACGGCGGCTGGCTTGAGATCATGGCACTCAAGGAGAAAACTCTTGAGATTCGCTACCAAGGTGCCTGCGGAAGCTGCCCAAGTTCGCTCACCGGCACCCTGATGGCGATCGAAAACATGATCAAAGAAGAGATCGACCCGGATATTGAAGTAGTCGCGATCTAGCCTTACTCGCCCGCACAAACTAATTTCTTGACATTAAACACTGTTTGTCGCCATAATCTTTCTTGGTGACGCCCCTCTCTCGCGTCAGTCGTCCCTTCAAAAGCGCTCACCCTTCCAACACATTAGGCCATAGCGGCAGCGCACCAACCCTTACCCTTATCAGTTCCCCAAGGAGAAATCGTTGTGAATATCGAAGAACTCGAGCTTAGTTTGCGTGCCGAATTCGAAAGCCATTTCCGGCACGTACTTGCCGGAATCAAGCAGGACGTCACAGAATTCCATACGAAATTCCAGTCCGAACTTGAAGAACAACGCAATAAGCTTGACCAGGCGATCAGCGAACTCTCATCGCGGCTGCCCGAGTCGACGCCGTTCGATGAGGCCTTTACCGAATCGGTGAGCGAGCACCTGCGCCTTGCACGTGATGACGGAGCACAGGTCGCGGCGAACGCATTTGGCGAGGCTGAAAAGCTGCGAACCGATGTAGCGGCCCCGGGCGGCGGATTCGATCGGATGCGCGATGCGATCGCGGAGATCTCTTCTAAGACCACCCAGGCGACGATACTTCAAGCTCTTGTCGAGCAGGCATCGCAGTTTGCCGCCCGCGGTGCATTTTTTATAGCCAAGAACGATCATTTCGTCGGTTGGAAGATCTTTGGGTCGGACGGCCATCTGGACGAAGGCGTTCGCGACGTCCTGTTCTCCGCTTCAGCGGATACGATACTGGCATCGTCAGTCGCCTCGATGGCGAAGGTCTCGGCCGCCGCAGATGCACATTCTGAAGATAGTCTTTTCCTGGACGCTCTCAAATTTGGACGACCGGCGGAGATGTACGCGATCCCGCTGACCGCTCGCGGACGCGGCGTCGCCGTTCTTTATGCCGATGCGGGCGCCAACGGGGGAAGCCTCAACATCGAGGCTCTGGAGACCCTGGTCCGAGTCGCCGGACTTACCGTCGAACTGCTAGCAGCGTCACAATCAGTACCCGTCGTGCAGCCGGCTCAGCGGGTTGAAGAACGCGTCCATCAACAGGTTGAACGATCGACCGATACCTACGAATACACCGCGGTAGAGGAAGCGGTTGCGGAACCGGTGCAGGAAGTGGTTGAAGAAACCGTCGAAGAGTCCGTTGAAGAAACTGTCGCCGAATATTCGCTGCCCGAAGAGGCAGCGCCCGCAGCTGAGCCCGAATCGTCCGCTGCCAGCGAGACGCGCGACGAAGCCGTCGAGGAATTTGTCGCTCACGCCGAAGAATACACTGGCGAGGTGACCTACGAACTCGAGTACAATGGTTCGGCATCTGTCGAAGTGCCGACCGTCGAAGCTCCTGAGGTCGAGACGTTCGAGCCCGTGGCCGACGCCGTGAGCGAAGTCGAAGCCGCCGAGCCCGTCTCAGATTTCGCCTTCAGCTCAAACGGATCATACGACGCTCCGTTTGAGACGAATGATGAACCGGCCTACGCCGAGATATCGATGCCTACTGTCGAAGCACCGGTCGCGGCAAGACTGAATGGAAATGGTCACGTCGCAACGATCGCCGAGCCGATGGTTGAGGTAACGGCAGCCGAGCCGAAGAAGAGCCGGTTCAGTGAGCGCAACGTCGACCTGCCCATCGAAGTCGCCGACGACGAACGGCGGCTGCACAACGACGCACGCCGATTCGCACGTCTGCTTGTCTCTGAGATCAAGCTCTACAACAAGGAAAAGGTCGAAGAAGCTCGCGATGCGGGTGACATTTACCAGCAGCTCAAGGAGGCGATCGACCGCTCGCGTGAGATGTACGACAAGCGTGTCCAACCCGCGGTGGCTTCGAAGTTCGACTACTTCCACTACGAGGTCGTCAACAGCCTCGCAGACGGCAAAGACGCCAGCCTGGGTTCCGGATATCCCGGAGCGAGTGTCTAAACTAATGTCAAAAGAAGGATGTAAGCCGGATCTTAGGGTCCGGCTTTTCTGTACGATTTATGGTTGACAGGGTGTATAGCATTGCTATACAGTTGAGTCAATGATAAAGAGCTTCAAGCATCGCGGCGTAGAGAAGTTCTTTAGGACCGGATCGAAAGCAGGGATCCAGGCGAAGCACGCAGAAAAATTGCGGCGGCAATTGTTTGCTCTGGATAACGCGATCTCCGCCGCCGACATGAATGCACCTGGGTGGCGTCTTCATCCACTGCACGGCGACCTGTATGGACATTGGTCGATCGATGTGAGCGGTAATTGGCGGCTAACGTTTACTTTCGACGGAATCGACGCGATCTTGGTCGATTATCAGGACTATCATTGAGGTTTAATATGATGCACGATCCACCACATCCCGGCTCGATATTGAGGGACTATCTAGGTGATATAACTGTAACGTCGGCGGCCGAACAGTTGGGTGTTACGAGGGTAGCCTTGTCGCGAATTCTGAACGGAAGTGCTGCGATTTCGGCGGAGATGGCGCTGCGTCTATCGGAAGCGCTTGGAACCTCACCTGACCTATGGATCGGGATGCAGGCAAAATACGATCTGTGGCAGGCCTCGCGGAAAGACCGTCGCCGAATCGGTAAGCTAGTACGAGCCTAATGCTTTCATGACCGGAACGTTCAATTGCGCATCGTGTTCGGCTCCGCTTGATTTTACCGGAGCGGTGACGCAGAAATGCGATCATTGCGGCTCGACGGTCATCGCGCCGCACGAAATGTTCTACGCCGTAAATCCGGTGCCGTTCGATGATCGTTCGTCGCTTAAAGGGCGTGCACTGAAGATCGCAGAGGTACAGCGGCTGATACACGCGGGCAACAAGATCGAAGCGATAAAAGTATTTCGAGAGTCGTTCGGTACCGGCCTGAAAGAGGCGAAAGACGCCGTCGAGGCGATCGAACGCGGCGAGAGCGTGGACATCAGTGGATTCCGTGTTCAGTCGAGCATCACTCCCGTCAAGATCCATCTCGACACTCGCGAGATCGGGCGGGCAGCAAAGGGCGTCGGAAAAGTCGTCGCGGTCATCGGTGCTCTACTCGCCCTTGGCGGAGTGCTCGTCGCGGCGGCCGTCGTCTACTTTACATTCTCATCAAGAGAGACGGCCGCGGTGCCGACGCTATCCGCGTCCCCTGCCTCAACCGCACCTGCCGCAAAGGCGGAACAATCGTCTCCCTTCAGCGAACTGATGAGGCTGGGCGGCGAGGGAAATGGCGAAGGCCGATTTAAGGACAATCGGCACGTTGCAGTTGACGGCAAGGGACGCATCTACAGCTCCGATTATTCGCCGATGCAGGTCCAGGTCTTCGACGCGGACGGCACGTTCATCAATCGATGGAAACCCGAACAGGGCCAGAATCTCTACGACCTTGCGGCGGATCGAGACGGAAATTTGTTCGTCGCAAACGACCGAGGCGTGTTCAAGTTCGAGGGCGTAACGGGCAAGCTGCTCGCAAAGGAGGATCGAATTCAGCCACGCGGGCTCGCTCTAAGCTCGGACGGTAAGCTGATCGTGACCGAGGGGAAATCTTTCAGTATCGTCGATAAAGATCTAAAGCTCGTGAAGAAGATAGAGAATGCGGCCGAGGCTGCCAGCTCTACCTTTGGGTTCGATAAAGTTGCGGTGGACGGCGACGGGATTATCTATATGCTGGGCAGAACCGAGAAGGACGTGTTCAAGTTCAACGCGGACGGCAAGTTCCTGAACCGCTTCCCCCACTCGGGCAACTCTGCGAACGCCATCGCGGTCGACCCGGCCGGGCGCATATATGTCGGCAATACCAGCAACATAAATATCCTCGATTCGAGCGGACAAAAGCTCTCGGATCTAAAGGCATACCAAGCGTTTGGACTGACGTTCAACTCGGAAGGCGAAATGTTCCTCGCCTCGCGGCCGTACGTCATCAAATACCGGATAGACCTCGAACAGTGACGGTTAAGAATCGGTATTCTTGTGTCTTCGTTCTGTGGTCCGTTTTGAGATCCTGAACTAGGAAATACCACAGAACACAGAGACCAAAAGCCGAAGAACACAGATCAGGTCGTACTCTTTAGACTAGTCAGTTACAAACGATTCCCGATTGAACACCGTCGGATCGCCGATGTAAACGTAGCGGATATTTTTCATATACTTGTTCGCCACCATCCGGATGTCGTCGGGCTTAACCGACCTCACTCCGTTCAGAAACTGGAACGAGTTTCTCCATCCCCCGCCTATCAATTCATACTTGGCAAGTTCCGCAACCTGAGCAGTACTCGTCTCTTGACCAATGTAGTGCCGCGTCAGAAAGAATGAAGCGATCTCATCGATCACCGCCGAATTCAATTGACGCTCTTGAAGGAACTTGATCTGGTCGACCATCGCCGTCACTGCACGGTTTGGATCGGTCGTCGAGACGGAAATGTTCGCCGTGTTCGCCGCGAACGAATCCATGTCGGCGTCCGGTGCGTAGCTAAGCTGAAGCTCCCCGCGGACCTTCTGATACACCAGCGTCTGCAAGATCGACATTGCCACCCTCATTGCGTAGTAATCCGGATTCCCGATCGACGGAGCCGCGAATACGCCCTTCACGTAGTTGGTCGGAAGCGCCCGCTGGGTGACATCTAATGTGCCTTTTGAAAAATCGATCGCCGGGTATGCCGCGTCCTTATATGTTCCTTTCGGCAGCTTGCCGAACGTTGCGGTCAGTTGTTTCGTCAGCTCGCCAGCATCCAGATCTCCGACGATCACGAACAGCAATCGCGACGTCTCCATCATTTGCTTATGATATGCGCGCAGATCAGCTGCGGTGATCGCAGCTATCGATGCCGGCGTTCCGTTAACTTCATTCGCATATGGGTGCCCCGAATAGATGACGCGGCCGCTCATTGTTTCCAAGGCCGCCTCCGGCACGGAACCGGCCTCACGAAGCGACGCAAGGCGGATATCCTTGTTACGTTTGATATCGTCTTCCGCAAACGCCGGATTCAGAACGAGGTCGGAAAAGATCTCGAAAACCCGTGGAAAGTCCGGCTTCGTCGTCGCAATTCCGATCACGCTGTAGTCGTTTGAAGCTCCGGAGTTGTTCGAACTGCCGCGGCCCGCAAGCTCGCGTCGGACCGTCTGACGCGGAATGTTCTTGCCTGCCTCGACCGCGGTCGCCAGCATGAGTGCTTCAATGCCGGCGTTCTTCGCCGTGATGTTCCGCGCACCGCCGCGGATAAACAATCCACTCGAAACAGTGGCTGAGTTCGGCCGGCGCTTATAGATGACCTTAAGGCCGTTCACATCAAACTCGGTGACGAGGTTAGCTTGTGCGGTTACGCCGTCAAAACCCGTCGACTGAGCGAGAGCAGCGACCGAAAACAACGCGATCAGCAACGTAAGTGAAGCTAGTTTCATACTCATTGTGCACCTCCGATCAGGTCCTGTTCGGTCAGGTTCGCCTGCTTCTTACCCTCAGGAGTTGCGAGTGCGACGGCGACGCGGTTCTTCCCGATCACGTACGTATTCAGATATTTATTGATGTCTGCCCGCGTCACGGCCCTGAGCTTGGCGTGATAGGTGCGGAAATAATCGATGCCGGTCGACGACCACCAGAACCCCAGCGTGTGGGCATATTCGCTCGCCTTCTCCCGCTCGAAAAGATCGTTGTTCTCGAGGATCGTCTTTGCCGCTTCGAGCTCTTCATCCGTGAAATAATCGGGCCGAGTGAACGCGTTGACCTCCCCATAGGCCGCCTTCATCGCGGTTTTGGCCTTCTCCGGGTCGGTGGACAGAACCAGATTGATCGGCCCAACATTACGTTGGGTGTAGTAGCCGAAGCCGAGCGAATTCACAAGGCCGGTATCGACAAGATTTCGCTGAAAACGCGAGTCAGGCTGCTGGATGATGTACGAAAAGACGTCCGCTGCGTATGTCGCGGCGTCGTCCTTGCCGATCGACGGGCCGTGCCACCCGACCTCGACGAACACATTCTGCCCGGCTGCCGGATCAGAGAGGGAATCGGCGGGACGCTCAATGATGACCGCCTCGCTCTTCGGCAGCGGCGGATGTTCGACCAGCGGAAATTCTTCGAACGGATCCTTCGCCCGTCGCTCCCAGCTGCCCATGATCTGCTCGGCCAGCTTGAATACCTCCTCAGGCTTAGCGTCGCCGGTCACGATCAACGCCGAATTGTTCGGCACGTAATATCTCGATTGGATCGTCCGCATCTTCTCAAGCGTGGACGTCGATATTGATTCACGCGTACCCTGCGGATCCTTCCGCGTTGGATATTTGTAAAACAGTTTCTGCTTCATCGCGAGATCGAGGTACCCGAACGGGTTCGCTTCTTGCCGATCGATCTCGCCGATCACGACTCTCTTCTCAGCCTCGAAATCCGCCTCATCGAACGTCGGGTATCTAACCGAGTCATTTACATAACGGATCGCCGTGCTGACATATTCGCGGGTTGTGGTGAAGTAATAATTGACGATCTCCTCGCGCGTTGTCCCGTTGAATATGCTTACCTTGTTTGCATTTTGCAGATAAGAGATATCGCCGATCCTCGGTCTTAACGCCTGGGCTCGCTGGCAGGCAGGCGGAACGTTAAACCGGCTGGTTTGTCCCTCGCAGTCGCGTAAAACGAGCGCCAGGTTCGGTTTGAAGAACATATGCTCGTACAGATGCGAGAGGCCGTGAAATTCCGGCGATTCCGTAAACGACCCGTTGCGTACCGCCAGCTCGACCGTGACGATCGGCACCGACGGATCCTGCAGCACGATCACCTCAAGGCCGTTGGGCAGGGTCTTGCTAACGAACGGAACGGCATAGTCCGGACGCTTTGCAACTGCCGGCGTTTGGGCAACTGCTGCGTTTGAAAGGATCGTTAAGAGTAAAAGGAAGGCTGAAAAATATCGTTTCACTAAAGGCTCCCTGCTGAATATAGACTGGCGATAATACGTCCCCTAACCGCTTATGTTTCCGCGTTTAACGGGTTCGATTTGCACCGGTTCGCGACTTCAATCTAATCTAACATACGAGGTTGAAGCTATGGAACGAGATAATTTGATGCACGGAGCCCGCACCGCGTTGAACACAATACCGGAAATGCGCGAATGGGCGGAACAGTATTTAAAAAAGAAAACCCGCTCCGAAAAGAGCGAGTTTTCTGAAGTGGAATTCGAGAAATTCTGGAAGTATCACAAACCTGAGATCATGCACGCCGGTGCAGCCGAAGCCGCTGCCGCGTATCGCGAGCAGAACCGGCCAGATAAGTCCTAGTGATCGTTAGACGATCTCCGACGGGCAAGCAGAGCCCATAATCCGACACCAATAGCGGTCCCGATCGCAACTTTGGTGACCAAAGCTTTTCGGTTATATTTCCAGTCCGCCTTCCAGCCCATCTCGCCGAAGACGTTGGGAACATGGCCGCGCGAGATATCGTCGATAACGCCTTCCACCATCTGCACGCGATCCGCCAGCATCAGCGGCAGCCAGTGCCCATAGCTATCTTCGCTATAGTTGAACGCAGCCCGGCGCAGGACGCCGCTCAGCCCAGAGGGCGGAACAGACGTCCCGAAGGTCGAAGAGACATTTGGCCTCTCATTCGAACGGAGCACCTCCATACCGATGAACTGTTGCTCGGGCCGCTCCCAGCTATAACCCGCATGGTCGAGCCCGGGCTTGCGCTCTTTCATCGGATACGCGGGATCGTTTTCCGGATCGGCGTCGACGCCCCATCCCTTCACACTTGTCGCCTCAACGTTCGTTTCTTGTCGTGTTTCTATTGCTTCCATTTGGTAACCCCTATTAATGTGTCATCCCTGAAGGCGGGATAAGCAGCGGCTTCATGCAATTGTCCATCTTCCCCGAAAACATCTTGTAAGCTTCCGAGACATCTTCGAGCGGAATCCGATGCGTGATCAGTTTTTTCGGTTCGATGATCCCGTTCTTTACGTGTTCCACCAGCCGCGGCAAGAGACGCTTGACTGCTGCCTGATTACCACGCAGGGTGAGCCCCTTATTCACGATATTCCCGATCGGCACGAGCGCGTCGATCGGCCCGTAAACGCCAACGACGGAAACGATCCCGCCCTTTTTCACACTGTTGATCGCCCAGCCCAGTGCCGTGGCAGAGCCGCCAACTAAATGTAATTTCTTACCCAGCAGCGTTTGCATCGGCCGTCCCGTTGCCTCTGCCCCTACGGCGTCGATGCAAACATCCGCCCCGAGCCAATCAGTGGTTTTCTTTAGAAAAAGAACGACATCGTCCATTTCGTTGTAGCTATAAACCTCAGCCGGACCGTACTCGCGCACGAAATCCAACCGGTATTCGATGTGATCGATAACGATCACGCGGCCGGCGCCAAAAAGCCAGGCACATCGTGCCGCCATCGTCCCGATCGGGCCTGCTCCAAATATCACGACCGTATCGCCGCGCTGTATTCCGCCCATCTCGGCTGCCTGATAACCGGTCGGCGTCACATCCGTAAGCATCACCGCATCGTCGTGATCCATCCATTCAGGGATGATCATCGGGCCGACGTCTGCGTAGGGAACCCGCACGTATTCCGCCTGGCCGCCATCGTAACCGCCGGCCGTGTGCGAGTAGCCGTAGATCCCGCCGACGGCTGTCGCTCCCGGGTTAGATTCGTGGCAGTTTCCGTAAAGGCCCTGCCGACAAAACGCGCACTTGCCGCAGGCGATGTTGAAAGGCACAAGGACCTGATCGCCGGCCTTCAGGTTCTGCACCTCAGGCCCGACTTCCTCGACAATGCCAGTTACCTCGTGGCCGAAGGTCGAACCGACACGTGTATCCGGAACCGATCCGTTGTACAAATGCAGATCCGAGCCGCAGATGCACGCCCGCGTAACTTTCACCACCGCATCCTGCGGGTGGAGTATCTCGGGTTCCGGTTTTTCATCGATGCGGACACGCCTCGGCCCGCGATAATTCATTGCCAGCATATAAACTATTCCTCGTGCTTCCAATCTATCGGCACCGCGGGTCTTCTAACGTAAGCCGCAGTACCAACCCCGTGAAAAAGCGCGCAAAAAAACGGAGATGCTCTTCAACATCTCCGTCAACTAACTTAGCCTCGGCTCTGAATTAAATTACGTTCGTCGCGCCTTCATTGGCGATCTCTTGTTCGCTCGAAACATTACGCATCATACGCGAGATAGGGATCGAAAGAAGGATCAGGATCAACGCGGCACCTCCCAGGAACAAGGTCGTCGTCGTAAACAATCTCGGCATCGCCGAAAGATTCTCCGGATCAACCTCTCCACCTACCAAGCCGCCGATCAGGTTTCCTAGCGACGATGCAAGGAACCAAACCCCCATCATCTGGCCTACGTACCGTTTCGGCGAAAGCGTCGTCATCGACGATAGGCCGACAGGGCTGACAAAGAGTTCACCGAGCGTCAGAAATAAATAGAACGTTATCAGCCAGAGCGGCGAGACCTTGGTCGCCACTGTGCCTTCGCCAACGACAATGTACGAGGCAAAGATCATCACGACGAACGCGAGGGTGGTCAGGCCCAGACCTATCGCGAACTTTACCGGGCTCGAAAGGTTAATATTTCTGCTGCCGAGCGCAGTCCAAAGCACGGCAATCACCGGCGCTAGCAAGATGACCCACGCCGAATTAACCGACTGAAACCAAGTTGCGGGCATTTCCCATCCGCCGATCGTTCGGTTAGTGAAGTCTTGGGCAAACAGATTCAGGGCCGTGGGTGTCTGCTCGAATGCGGACCAGAAGATAGCCGCAAAAACGAATAAGACAGCGATGACGAGGACCCGTTTTTTTTCATCCCCATTGAGCCCGCCAAATAAAAGCAAATAGGCAAAATAGACGAAACCGATCCCCGCCAGCACGTAGGCGTAATACTTTCCGAAAGTTTCCGCATTAAAACCTATCGTGCCCGTCGCGATCAATGTAAAGACGACCGCAACGATAGCTAGGCCGATCGCGGTGAACAGTTTAACGTTCGACACCTGTTTTGCCTGAGTGGCGGGATCGGGGTGGCGCGTGGGCTCGGCTCCAATATCGCCGAGCGTTTTTGGAGATTGGATCCAAAACTGAATGAGGCCAAGTATCATTGCAACACCGGCTGCCGTGAATCCCCAATGCCAGCCGATCTTCTCGCCAAGAAATCCCGTGATCAGCTGTCCGATGAAAGCGCCAAGGTTGATACCCATGTAGAAGACCGAGAAGCCCGCGTCTTTCCGAGCGCCACCCTCAGGATAAAGATCGCCGACCATCGCAGAGATATTCGGCTTCAACAATCCCGTTCCGAGAACAATGAAAATGAGTCCGAGAAAGAAAGGAATCTTGGACTGCGTGAACGAAGACGCTCCGATCGTCAGGTGACCGAGCGAGATCAGAGATCCACCGTATAGAACCGCCTTTCGCAGGCCGAGCCACTTGTCGGCGATCCAACCGCCGGGCAGCGACGCTAAATAAACGAACGAAGCATATATGCCAACGATCGCTGATGCTTCACCGCGGTCCCAACCCCAGCCGCCCTGCATCACTGCGGCTGCCATAAACAGGATCAGCAACGGCCGCAGGCCGTAGAATGAGAACCTTTCCCACATCTCCGTGAAGAAGAGTGTCGATAGTCCCTTGGGATGGCCGAAGAAGCCGCCCTTCGGTGCGTTTACGGTTGCGCTCATTTAA
>JAQSDP010000437.1 GCA_029945985.1 bacterium
AGTGTCTTATCCGAATACAGGGTGACCTGGGAAGCCGCTGGCTGAGCAAAGGAGGGGTCGACGCTTAGAAGCAAAAGAAGTGCCGTGAAAATCCTTTTCATTACTGGATGTTAAATTTCCCTATCTTTAAAATCAAAAGGAAATCCCCGCTATATAGCGGGGATTTCCTACTTTGAGAAGACTGGATGTCTGCTTGATGTTGGAAAGCAGATAACAAAATCGCGCCTAAAGGCTTTGGACCTGCAGCAGCTTCTTTGCGACACCTACGAGGTTAGCTGTCGGGCTAGGAACGAAAGATTATCCCTGAGCTTATCGTAAGCTCTTCGCCCCTGTCTCCCGTTTCCGGTCGACTGTGGTTCCCCCGTGCTATTTCACATCGAAATAACTTCGGTGATCAACTTTTCAACAAGGAGAGAATACCACACGGTTTACCTCGATACAAGGATTTTTCGGCAAATCTATCTGCCCGGAAAAAGATGATAAAGAAGAATGTATACGATCACACCGGTGACGGAAACATAGAGCCATACCGGGAAGACGAGACGGGCGATCTTCCTGTGTTTGTCGTAGTGACCCTTGAGACCGCGCCAAAGAGTAAGCAGCACAAACGGTGTAACTGTTGCGGCGAGGATGGTGTGCGACGTCAGGATCGTGAAGTAGATCGGCCTGATCAAACCCTCTCCGGTAAAGCGCGTCGGGCCCAGGCCAAAGTAGTAGGTTCGCAGCGCATGGTGAGTTAGGTAAAAGGCAAGAAACACTGACGAGACGCCCGCTGCGGTAAGCATGCACGCTCGATGCTTAGAGATCTGCTTGGTTCGGATGAAGTAGAATCCGGTGACAAGGAAAATTCCGCTGGTTGCGTTCAGCGTCGCGTTCAGATGGGGGAAAATATATAGATAGTCCATCTATTTCCAGAAGCCGAGAAGCAAGAAAAGCACGATCCACAATCCACCCATCAGGTGCCAGTACCACCCGACGGCTCGTGCGACGTTCGCACGGTAGACGCTCTCCGTTTCATTTACGGCGGGATACCACGACCGGCGCAGCAGGGCGCCAAGAGCCACCATTCCCCCCATAACGTGGATCGCGTGAGCCGCAGTCAAGATATAGAAAAACCCCGCGTATGGATTTCCCCGCATATAAAGCCCGCGATTGACCAGTTCGATCCAGGCGATCAACTGAGAAGCAATGAAGACCCCGCCGAGGGCTGCGGTCGCAACGAGATATCGGCGGGACAGCATTAGGTCACGATTCTCTACGGAGCGACGAAACAATTCATAAGTGACACTGCTGACCAGGATGACGAGTGTGCTGATCCATATCTGGAACGGCAGGCTGAAGGGTTGCCATTCGATAGCCCGGTTGGTAGCGATCACTACGTAGGCACCGATTAACCCGCCGAAGGTCATCAGGACGACCAAAAGGAGAAACCAAGAAATTACGCGGGATTTGTCGCGGTTGATATCATCGTAGGCGGTTTCCTCGTGTCGCGGGCCGTTACTGCCGCCACCGGCGCTATCTCCTCCGTCGTTTCCGCCACCGCCATCTTTACCCCTTCCACTGGAGCCTTGACCAGTGGTCGAGGAACGCGAAAGCCGATTCCTGCGAGGTTTGGCATCTTCGATATCGATGTCGGCAGTTCCTATCTGCATACAGCTAGCGCTTATCAAGAACCATAATGGCGAATATGATCGGGAGGTAGAGTACGGAAACAAGCAGCAGCCTTCGTGCCATCTCCGGAGTTTTTGAACGTGCCGTCCTCACGCTCTCAACCAGGAACCATACTCCTAGAACCGTCGCCGCCGTAAGAAAGATCCAACCTGCGAATCCGAGGAAGAAAGGTGCTAGTGAAATTGGAACCATCATTATCGAAAAAAGGACGATCTGCCGTGCTGTCAGCCGTCCACTTTTATCGATCACGGGGAGCATTAGAATTCCGGCCTTGGCATACTGCTCTTTATACATCCATGCTATTGCAAAGAAGTGCGGGAATTGCCAAAGGAAAAGGAAGGCGAAGAGTGCCAATGCCCCTATCGAGATCTCGTTCGCCGATGACGTCCAGCCCATCAACGGCGGCATTGCACCTGGTATCGCACCGATGGCGGTCGAGGCGGAGGTGCGGGTCTTCAATGGCGTGTAGAGGAGAACGTACCCGACAATTACGGTAAGCCCGAGAAACGCGGTCAAGGAATTTACCAGAAAATATAGATAGATCTCGGCACTCAAACAAAGAAGTGAACCGAACAGAAGAGCCTCGTTCGGCGTTACCTTTCCGGTCGGAAGCGGCCGCGTTGCTGTACGATCCATCAGTACGTCGGTGCGGCGTTCGAGCCATTGATTGAGCGTCGCAACACCGAACGCAAGCAGGACGATGCCGATCATTGCGTTTGTGAACAGAACGAGATCGAACGTGCCCCGAGCTCCGACATAGAATCCAGCCGCCGACGTCAGCACAAGCATGAAGGCTATACGCGGCTTAGTCAGTTCGATGAAAGCGCTAAATCGTTCGCGGCTGGTGATCGTGGTTAATTGTGCTGTGGCAGAGTCCATTAACGTAAGGCAACAGAATAGCTGTTAATGTGCCAAATTCAAAGGATGTCGCCTGTGCCGACCTTTGAACAATTGAGAAGAGAATCTAATTTATCAACGTGTGACAAAGTAAGAAACGCTAGTTATTATTTTTATAAGACTAATGTCAGCCGCAAAAGATACGATTGAATCCAGGGTTTCGGCACGGACTGCGAGCAAACCGATGATCAACCAGATCGTCGGTTTTCTGAGTTCAGTCAGATTCGGCGTGTCTCTGCTCATCTTAATGGTCGTTCTCTCGATCATCGGGATGGTGATCATTCAGCAGAACGTCCAAGGCTTTGACAGTTACTATGCCTCACTAACACCGGCTGAAAGGTCCGTCTACGGAGCTCTCGGCCTTTTTGACATCTACCACAGCTGGTACTACAACGTACTCTTGCTGATCCTGTCACTTAACATCATCCTCGCATCTATCGATCGTTTCCCGACCGCTTGGGCTTATATTGCAAATCCAAAGGTAAAGGCTACGAAAGATTGGCTGCTCAATCAGAAAGTCCACTCGTCCGTGACTCTGCCCGCCGAAAGCGAGTCGGCCGCGGGCGAACACATAAAGCGCACTTTTGAATCGGAAAGATTCAAAACATTCGTATCCGAAGCGGAAACCACGGAGTATGCGCTAGACGAAGAGGGTCGGAAGGATTTTGCCAACGTCATCCGACGGAAGCAGATCGTAGTTTTCGGGGAGGCCGGTAAGTTTAACCGCATCGGAGCCTACATCGTACACGTTGCCTTGCTGACACTCTTCCTCGGGCATTTTGTCGCCCTCCGCACGGGCTTCGATGCGGACGTACGAATGATTCCCGGTGACGAGAGCGACCAGATCCAGATGATCCAGTTCGAGCTGGATAAGCGAGAGCGCTTCAATGTCCAACTTCCTTTCTCGATAAAAACGACCGACATCCAGCAAAAGCTTATCAATCCCAGTGGATCTATCGACGTCCCGAACACGCTCGACTGGCGCACACAGATCAAAATCACAGATCCGGAATACGGCGAAACCGTCGCGGACGTTAGCCTTAATAAGCCGTTCAGCTATCGGGGATATCGATTCTTTCAGGCGAGCGCGATCACGATGGGGAGCGCCCGAAACATTGATCTTCAATTGACCGCGCAGGGTGACGGAACGCAGACAACGCTGACCATTCCACGCAATGGGGCCGGTTCGCTTCCTGACGGTACGTACGTCGAATACGAGGAATTTCTTCCCGATTTTGTCTTCGGTGCGGAAGGAAAGCCGGACACGCGTTCAGGTGAATATAACAATCCCGTAGCAGTTCTCGGGGTGACGCCCCCGGGCGGCGAGCGGACACGTGTATTCGCATTTGCCGGAAACATCGGTGACAACATCCCTGTCGGAGCACCGAAACTTGGCTACAAGTGGCGGCTCTCAAGTTTCGAAAAATCCCCATTCGCCCACGTGCTGTCGATCAAGTACGACCCTTACAATGGAGCTTTCATCGCATGGTATTTGGGCGGTTTCGGTCTGATGGGTGCATTGGCGTTCGTTTTCGCGTTTTCTCATCGGCGGGTATGGGCGCTGATCGAACGTAATCCATTCGGCGCATACGCGGTGACTTTGGGCGGCGATACAAACCGGAACGACGCGGCATTCGAAGAACGATTTGCCAAGCTAATTGCTAAGGTGGATCCAAGAGCTGATACAGGCGGAGAGTAGTTTTATGGCACAAGTAATTTCATCACACGAGATCTATACGGCCGAGGCGGTCCGGCCTTCTTCGTGGACGTCGTACCTTCCGGCGATCCTTGCGATCGGCGGGGCGATCCTGATGCTTGTAGGGCGCCTTCAGCTCGGCGGACAATCATTCATCTCCGACGGCGCTCTGATGATGATCGCTCTCGCGTGCTACATCCTTGCGGCGCTTTTTCAGCTTACAAATCTTTATGCCCCCTCTGGAATGGCCAGGAAGATCGGGCTTTGGAGTGCAACCCTCGGGGTCTTCTTCAATCTTTCAAGCTGGCTCGTTCGTTGGGTTAACGGATACGACTGGGAGCTTGCGAAGCTGCGCTCGAGCGGCAACATGGAAGACCTTTGGGTCTTCAGGTATATTCCGCTGGCGAATTTGTATGACTATAGTATTGCCTTCGCTTTCGGAGCCGGGATCGCCACTCTTTTGCTCGCCAGGCGCCCGAATTTCCAGGTTCTTGCTGCCTTCACTCTGCCGCTCGCTTCTCTGATCCTGATACTTGCCCGCTTTATTGGCGGGGAGTTCATTGAGCTTCCGCCAGTTCTTGACTCGTATTGGCGCCCGATCCACGTCGGCGTAGCCTCGCTCAGTTACGGTATCGCTTTGGTCTGCTTTGCATTTGCGGTCATTTACCTTCTCAAGGACAAGGTGAAGGTCGAAGCGATGGCGATCTGGTCGAGCGTTTTCGGTTTGTTGGTGATCGGGACCATCAGCAAATTCTCAGTGCTTACCGGAATGATCTATCGGGCAGGCATATTCCTGCCCAACGATGGCGGCGGCAAACCATTTTCGGCGCCGTTCCGACTTGAGATCCCCTGGGTTGGTGAAGCGCTTGTGATCGCCGCACTACTGCTGGCCGGAGTCATCGCTTCCTTCCTGGTCTACGTTTACCAACAGAATGAGACTGCCAGATCCTTGGGACACGCGCTGCTCAAGCTGGCGTTTGTGGCTCAAATAATTGCTCTCGCGCTCCTCGTCGGCGGAATCCGCGGGATCTCTGACGCTCCCGCGAAATTGACCGCACAACTCGCCGCAGATCCTTCGCAATACGCTGTCGCGGGGAGGGCTATCGCCGAGCGCCAAGATCTAACGGCGGCGGAATATTCCGCGCTCTCGCCCATCCAATTGGAACAAATGGGCCGGCAATACGTGCAAATGAACGGCGAGCGAATGTACTTGAGCTTGAATACGAATCCGGTGGAACTCGCAGGATTGCTTACTGCTCTAGCTGCGACCTTCTTCATGATCTTATTCGCTTTTCGCACGGAGAAGCTTCGCGAACGACTGCCCAGTCTGGAAGCTCTCGACGGGCTGATGTACAAGACGGCGTGCCTTGCGTTCGCGGGACTGGCGATGCTGCTCATAACGGGTGCGATCTGGGCGAACGAATCGTGGGGGCGGCCATGGGGGTTTGATTCCAAGGAAACGGGAGCTCTCGTCGCTTGGCTTACGTACGCGGGATTCCTGCATACGCGGATCTCGCGCGGATGGAGCGGAAGGAGTTCCGCGTATTTTGCTATCGTCGGATTTCTCCTCGTGATCTTCACCTATTTGGGGGTGAGTTATTTACTGCCGGGCCTGCATAGCTACGCCTAGGCATACACCGGAGGCACAATGAGTAAACGGTTGATCTTAGTTGCGGTTGCGATGGTCGCAGCTGCCGCGGGCCTTATCGGTTATTTCGCCACCCCGAGATCAGAAGCGCAGCGAAGCAGTTCTGTTCGCTTCGAGTACGCCGTGATCAATGGCAACTACTTGCCGTATCCCGCGGACAATCCAAGCGTCGTATCGACCGCGGCAAATATCTGTTATATGCAGATCGCGGGCTGCCAGAACGAAGAGGTTCGCGTCGAGGTTAATCTAAGCAAGTTCGCTCAGGACGAGCGGCTTGAGAATTCAGCAGGGTCGCGGCGGCTCGCGCAAGAGCGTGCGGTCCAATCTTCATTCTCCCGTGCGATCGCCAAGCTAGGCAGCGAAGGCTGGGAATTGATCAACGCCCCGGAGATCGAGTTCGATCTTTACTACACCAATCCGCAAGGAATTCAAACGGTCAAGGAAGGAGCCAAGACGGAACGCCGCCACGTTTGGTTCAAGCGGGAGCGTCAATGAAATCGCGTGAGGTCATCATCGGGGTCGTTTGTTTAGCCATCGGCCTCGCAGTAGGATTCTACGCGGCTAACTCGCTCAACCGGGATCAGGCGCTTGCTACGGTTGCTGCACCTGCGGCTGCCGGACCTAACGCGGCCTCTGTTACCGTACCAGCGAGTGGGATGCAGGCCGATGTAACCACAACCCTTACCGCCGCTGACTCAGATCCTCAGAACTTTGCGGCTCAGATGAAGGCTGGCGATATGTACGCCCAGATAGGCCGCTTCGAGAAAGCCGTTGAGTATTACAAGCGGGGCGTCGTTATAAACCCGTCCAATTTTCAGGCCAATGTCGTCCTTGGGAACGCTCTCTTCGATTCGCAGCAGTTTGAGGAAGCCGAGGCATATTACTCCAAGGCCCTGCAGATCAATCCAAACGATGCGAATGCCCGAACGGATCTTGGAACTACATATGTCGAGCGGCCGAAGCCGGATTACCAAAGAGCGATCGAAGAATTCCAGAGAGCAAGACAGGCCGACCCGAATCATCTTCCATCACTTTACTATTTAGGGATCGCGACGCTTCGCAAAGGCGATCGTGATGGGGCGAAAAAGATTTTGGCGGACCTGGAGAAAGCTGGTCCGACGAGTGATCTGGTTGGACGGTTGAGACAAAATATCGAGGCTCCGTCTCCGACTATTCAATAGAAACGCGGCTCACTTCAGTCATATTGTATCTGCCGATGGTGCCATTCTTCGATATCACGGTCAGTACTGCACGTTCTACGGAAAATCGTTGCACCTCTGTCATTGGCCGATCGATCCTCGAACCGTCCTTGAAGTAGATCACTAAGTTGATACCAGCCATCGGATCGACCTTCGGAGCTTTATCCTTTGTCGTCATTGAAGGCAGGTTTTCGTCGGTTGGTTGCTCCGCGTCCTCTTTCTTTTCGTCTCGGGTTTCCGCCGGCGGAACTACCTTGGCCGTCGTGGTGGACGCTCGCCGCCGGTTTCGATTTCGAGGAGTTACGGCGGACTTGGGAGGATCTTCCTTTTTCCCTTCGACCACCGGATCTGTCACTACAACCTGAGCTGGTGTGGCCTGGTCTGCTTCGACCTTCGGTGCCTCTCGCTTATCCACTTTTTCTTCAGCTACGGAGCCGCGAGGATCATGCGGCTCCGGCGTCTCGCTGAGCCGAGCTGAGTCAGGACTTGGCGTTGCTTTAGGGATAACCTCGAGAATAGTTCCTACCGAATTAACACGAACATTCGAATCGACGCTTGATTCTACTTTCGGAACCGCGGGAGTATCGCCTTCGTTAAGTGTTGAAGCTGAAAAACTGCCGGCAAACTTGATCCGAAGACTTGCGTCATCATCGCCCGGGGATCTTCCCTGGATCCTGAGCAACAGACGTTCGGGCTTTCGCAGGTAGATGACGCGTCCGGTTTCGGCTTCGGGTTGATCGCCGTAGATGACGATCTTCGTTAACGGCTGCTGGCTAGGGACGACATAGACGTCTACATCGCCCGAAAAATTCTTCGACTGCACGTTGATGAATACGTCGCCTTGTTGTCCTTCGAACGTGTAGTAATAGGTAGTAACACGCGGGTCTCCAATCGCTCGGGCTTTGATCGAGCTGGCTATCTCAGAGGTCCGAATAGGCGTCGGGAACATCTGATCGCTGGACTGGGCATAGGTTGAGCCGGCGGCGATAAGCAGCGAGAGAACGATCAAGAATCTAATTCCAATAACCATCAGCCTGGCAGTTCCTTCCTTAGATGTACGAGCTTTGAAGTAACTTCGTAACCTAGCTTAGCGTGAGCATTAAGACTTTCTTCGTTACCTACCTCGGCGTCCGAGGCCATTTCAGTGCATCCTTTCTGGCCGGCCCAGTTCTCAGCATTCCGAACAAGCTCGCGGCCTACACCAATCTTTCGATGCTCGGATTCAACGAACCAGCCTTCCAGATATCCGACGTGGTCCGTACGACAATCCTCGACGAAAGGCCGTATGCTCGCCTCAAGAAAGCCGATAAGCTGTCCTTGGCCTGCATCGGCAACCAATACGAGTTGCGACTCTGGATGGCTGAGAATGTCCATCATTTCTGACCGGTGATCGCCGTCATCGTTCTCGTCCCACAGTAGTTTCCTTAGCCGGAACCACTCGTTCAGATCGGACTCATAAACGGGACGCACATTAAACTTGTCGGTGGGCATTAACGGCGATTCTAGCAGGCTTCAGAGGCTCTAACAATCAAAAACCGGTCCGAGGGCGAACCGGTTTCAATAGTGATACAAAACGGGCGATCACTCGCCGGATCTCGCTGCCTGTGCCTTGTCCTGAAGTAGTTCAATGGCCTTCTTCAATTGAAGATCCTCTATCTGGACCTTCGGTTTTTCAACTGCCGGACTAGGCGATGGGCTGGGCTGCGGGTTCTGATTCTGCTGTTCTTGCTGATCGATGAGTTCTTCCACCTCCAACGGCTCCGGGGTATCGGGCCGCTTCACTTCAACAGAAGGCTTTACGCCCATCGACGCACGGTCTTCGCCGAGGAAGGGCTTCCCTCCCGGTGACGCCCACTTGGCGACCGTAAGGAGCAACCCATCACCGCTACGTAGCGGGAATAGTTTCTGATCTACACCGGCTCCAAACGAACGTTCGCCTACGACATCGCCGCGTTTGCGGTCCAGGATCGCACCCGCAACGACTTCGCCCGGACCTGCGGTTCCGAGGTCGATGACGACATTCAACTGCCCGTCAAAGACGGTTTTGGACGGGTCAGCGCTGAAGACCTTCACGATCGAATTGTCTTTCCCGACTATCTTTGCAAGATCACCGTCTTTGATGAAAAGATTTGCTACCGCTGCGGCTTCGTCGATGGTGCCGGTCGCTACACCGCGGAGGTCAAGGACGATCTTCTGAATGCCCTGTTTCGTCAGCGACTGCACCGCACTCTTGATATCGTTCGCCTCACCGGCTTCCAGACTGAATACTTTGATGACGCCGACTTTGCCTGATTCGACCTTAGTCACCACCTGCGGGGTCTTATAAGCACCTCGGGTCACGCGGATGTTGGACGGTTTCTCGCCCGATCGCAGAACTCGTAGATTAACCATGGTTCCGGGTTCACCAGCGATCAACTGCTTAGCGTCGTACAATGAAATATCTCGCGACGCTTTGCCTTCGATGTACTCGATCACGTCACCCGCTTTCAAGCCCGCCTTTTCGGCGTTCGACCCCTTGGTTACCGAAACGACGTAGAGATATAGGGAAACCTGGGAAAACTCAGCTCCGATCCCGACCTTGTTCGACGTTTTGGCCGCGTTGAAATCCTTAACCTGGTCAGCCGTCAGATAGGACGAATACGGATCGAGTCCACCCGCGAGTCCGCGAAGTGCACCGAGGCGGACCTTCTCAAGATTCGGCTCGTCAACATAGTCGTTCTGAATATGCTGAAGGACCGACTCAAAGATGCGCATTTGCGCACCCGAATCATTTATCGGCTGCTGGGCACGCGTCCAAGGGCTGAGCATTCCGCCAACGACTGCATACAAGGCAATGAGGGCTGAAACTCCCAGGATCGACATTTTTCCGCGAAATGACATTAAGATACCTCGGTAAAAATACTGCTAAGATGATACGTAAACCGCAGCTATTTGTTTTCCTGCGATCCTGGACGATTATCGGCTATAGAGACTGCATTGTGCAACGAGAAGAAACTATCAAAGGCCCCGAAATTACAGACCTTTCCGGTTGTCCGCGTTCCGGGCGGCTACTCGCCATCGATCCCGGTACGAAGCGAGCCGGCATCGCCGTGACTGACCGCAATCAAACTATTGCCACGCCCGTCAAGACTCTGGCTCGAACTTCGTGGAAAAAGCTGCTTTCCGATATCAAAGAAACCGTCTCGGACTTCGATGCCGTGGCGGTCGTAGTTGGTTTGCCGCTTGGTTTCGCGGGCGATGAAATTCCCATGACGGCTGAAGCAACCGATATCGCCAGGAAATTGGCACTTTCCCTGACAATTCCGGTTTTCCTTCAGGACGAACGCGTCACAACCTACGAGGCCCGAGGGAGATTGTGGGGACGTTCTCGGAGCTCTCAGGACCTTCGCTCCGAAGTCGATTCGGAAGCCGCCTCGGTGATCCTGTCAGATTTCCTCGGTCGGCTTAACCAAAATTCCTGAGATACTCGCCCTGAGCTAAAGACTGCTGCATCCCACCACTATGCGCGGCTGTGCTGTGTTCTGCGGTTTGTCCCGAGTTCTTATGTCCCGCTGTCCGACGCACAAGAAATTTCCATTTTTGGACGGCTTTCCAAAGATCTGACGGTTCGGAGCCCGGGAAGAAAAATGCCATGGAAGCGATCTCGTTTCGATCAATTTCCGACCGCTCAAGGGTTTAACACCAGCGTGCGCACCGTTGCCGACTTCACGGCTTCCCGCGAGAACGGGTAAACGAGCGAGTTCCCTGTCTTATAGGCCTCAAATTGGTCCTTGTAGTGCGGTGATCTGGCGTCGCCGCTTTGGCCGAGGGGGATGGAATGGCGGGTCGAATCCCAGTTGCCGGGCGTCGCGATGAGACGCATCGATACGGCTGATGCGACGTTCGGAGTTTGCCCGGAGCCGAAAAGCCCCTCAGTTGGTGTCGCGAACTGGCCGCCGATGAGCGGTGCGGAAAGTAAAGGATGCGAAAGACGCGCTGCCGAGACTTTCCCCCAAATCCAAGCGGAGCGATCCGCGCCGTAGCGTTTCTCGAGAGCGGCGGCGGATTCTGAGTCGCACGCTTTCATCAGGGCGGAGTAGTCGTTAAATTCAGAAGGCAGCCAAAGTGGCGATCTCTCGCGAATGGCCCGATCCAGAATCCTTTCTCGGATGACGTTTGCAGGGGCGGGCTTACTGCCTTCGGCGATCTTATTCCCCAGGCATCCACGGATCTCATTTGCTAGCAGGGCGGCCCGTGAATCCGGCGACATTTTACCGTCCCAGCTTCCGAGAAGTGAAAGAGTCGAATCGGATGCTGCTTTCGCTCTTACGATCTCATTCGAAAGATTCGCGAGAGGGATATTGAACGAATCAAACTGTGCCGCTCCAACGGAATCAGGCGTTGCCTTTTTATCTGCACTTAGAAGATCGAATAAGCGCCTTGCTCGCCACGGAGTCGCAAAGTCGCGGGTGAGTTGGGGATATTTGTAGTCTGTTCCCGCGATCCGTTGGTTGGCGGTCATGATAAATCCGCTAGGCGGATTGTAGAGATTTGGGAGTTCGGCGAACGGGACAACGCCGGTCCAGTCACCGTCGGCCGTCGCGCCGACGTATGGGAGCGAACCGTCGCCGGTTTTTCGAAGCGGGATCGCTCCGGCAACGTGCCAGCCGATGTTTCCCTTGGTATCGGCGTAGACGAAATTTTGCGTTGCTCCGCGATAGGTCGAAAGGGCGGCTTTGAACTCGTCCCAGTTCTTGGCTCGGTTAAGGAAGAAGAAGGCGGCGAAATCATTGTTCTGCGGATCTTGTGCCGTCCATTTGAGCGAATACTTTTTGCCACCCTCCTCGATGATGATCGGGCCGTTGCGGGTTTCCGTCACTTCGATCGTGACGGGCTCAGTAGCAGGGGCGAGAAGACTCTTGCGGACATTGATCGTCTCGGTTCTGACTTTTGCCGCTTCGGAACCAGTGGGAGTTCTAACCTTCCCGTCCGCGTCGACAGTTTCCAGATAAAGATCCTGAACATCGGGACCGACGTTGGTCGCTCCCCACGCGATGTGCTCGTTGTGTCCGAGAACTATGCCGGGAACTCCGGGAAACGTTACGCCCGCAACTCGCATGGACGGGGTTTCGAGGTGTGAAAGATACCAGATGCCGGGTGCGTTTGGTGCAAGATGCGGGTCATTAGCGAGGATCGGCTTGCCGTCGGCAGTACGCTTGCCGGAGATGACCCAGTTGTTGCTCGCGGCAAGATCTTCGGCATAGAAGCCGATGCGGGCAAGGGAGTCTTCGCGAATCTTGTCGACGCGTTCGGCGGTGACAAGAAGTCTATCGTCAACCGCGGACACCCTTCCTACCGGTCGGTTTTCTGCCTTGGCCGCTGCTGAGTTCTTCATTGGGACGTCTTTGCCGAAGAGAATGACGTCCTGATCGTGGCGGACATCGGCTAGCTCGTCGAACTTCTGTTTTGGAAGTGCTGATTGAAGCGAGGCTTTTAGTAAGTCTTGTCGCCAGGTTGAACTGAGCGCGTCGGCGAGGATCTTGCCGATGATCAGCGAATCCGACGGCTTCCACTCCTTGGGTTTGTACTGGAGAATGCGGAATTCGACCGGGAGCGTTTGGTCATTCAGTGACGCAATGTACGCATTGACGCCCGCAGCATAACTTTCTAGGGCCGCACCAAGCGCGGGGTCGAGGAACTGAATACTGCCTTCGACGGTCTTCGCAAAACCGAGTCGACGCCATCGCTTATCTTCCTCAAGCGTCCGCGCGCCGGACAGTTCCGCTGTCTCGCCGCGCGCGACTCGCCGAAGCATATCCATCTGCCAGAGACGGTCACTCGCCGTGACGTATCCCTGAACAAAATAAAGATCCGCTTCATTTGCTGCGGAGATATAGGTCCGCGAATAAGAATCGCGAGCGACGCTGACCTTTTCTTTCAGACCTTTGACGGTTTGCGTGTCTTGTGAAAACGCGGTCAACGCGAGAATGGCGACGACAAAGAATATCCGATGCATAGTTTGTGATGGAGAGTATTCCAATTCTAGCAGAGGTTCACCCCGTGAGATATATCGCGAGAAGGTTTCGAGCCACTTTCTATAATGCCTAAGAATCCTGCACCACGAGCTTTATCTCCGTCATTTCGTCCATCGCGTATCTCACGCCTTCGCGCCCGAATCCGGATTCCTTCATACCGCCATACGGCATGTTGTCGACGCGAAATATAGGGGCGTCATTGATGATGATGCCGCCATACTCGAGGCGTTCGATGGCGAGGTTGATGTTGTCCTGATCGTTCGAGAATACGCCGGCTTGAAGCCCGTACTTGGAATTGTTCGCCGCGTCCAAGCCCTCTTCAAACGAACCGACCTTCTCGACAACGACGATGGGAGCGAATACCTCTTCCGCGACAACGAGCATTTCCGGATCGGTGTTTGTGAGGATGGTCGGTTCGAAAAACGACCTGTCACGCTTACCGCCTGACAAGATCTTCGCTCCATTATCGACAGCCTCGTTCGTCCAAGCCTCGGCCCTCTCGGCGGCGGCTTGGTCTATCATCACCGATATCTGGGTCTTCTCATCGAGCGGATCGCCTCGCTTCAATGCTTCCGCACCAGAGACAAAACCGCTGATCCATTCCTCGAAATTGGAGCAGTGAATGTAGACTCGCTGAACAGAGATGCAGACCTGGCCCGAGTAAGCAAAGCTTCCGAGGAGCGTCCTCGAAAGAGACCTCTCGAGGTCCGCCGATTCATCTATGATCACCGGAGCGTTCCCGCCGAGTTCGAGAGCGATCGGTTTCTTGCCGACGTTATTCTTCAGCTCCCAGCCGACGGCGGCGCTGCCCGTGAACGAGATCATCGCGACGCGATCGTCGTTGACGATGCGTAGGACATTGGCGACGTCAGTTGGGACGATCTGAAGAGCCGCGGACGGTAGCCCGGATTCGAGAAACACCTCACCGAGCAGCAGCGACGTTAGCGGAGTTCGCGGGCTCGGCTTGATTATGATCGCGTTGCCGGTAGCGAGGGCTGGTGCGACCTTGTGGGCTACGAGGTTAAGCGGAAAGTTAAACGGTGTGACGCCGTAAATCACTCCACGTGGAACGCGGATCGTCCTGCCCCATTTGCTGCGGCCGGATGCCTGCACGTCGATCGGCACCGTTTCGCCGGCGTATCTCTCCGCCTCTCCAGCCGCCCAAGAGAACGTCGCGATTGCCCTATCCACTTCTCCGCGAGCGCAAATAACAGGTTTTGCCGACTCCAGCGCGATCGACCGGGTGAAATCTTCCTTTCGCTCTTCAATTCGGGCGGATATGGCCCGCAATCCTTTCGCGATCTGGAACCGAGGAAGACTTCGCATTTTGTCAGCCGCTGATCTGGCGGCGGCGAGCGATCTCTCGATCAGTTCGGAGCCCGCATTTGCAACATCTGCTAGATGCTGACCGTTGTAAGGATTGTTCACTGCGAACTCTTCGTCCGAATCCGTGCACTGCCCAGCGATCAAACTCTTCCGTCTATCCATTGCTCGACCCACCTCAAATACGCTAAACTCGCGTACATTTAGGTTACTACTTCAGAGAGACGTATGAAACAAATCAAGATCGCCGCCGTCGTTGGATCCTTCCTGTTGTCTATCGCTTGCGCGACTACGCCGACGAATACAACCACCGCAAACAAGTCGACCCCGGTCCCGACTGCGACGGTTGCCGCTACACCGGCTGATGAACTTGCCGGCGGCCGAGAGTTGTACAAGCAGAACTGCGCTATCTGCCATAAGGAAGAGGGAATGGGCGGGAAGATGACGATCGAGGGCAAGACGATCAACCCCGATGACCTCACGTCTGACAAGATCAAGAAGTTTACCGACGAGAAGATAGCGGGATACATCGCAAACGGTGTGATCGACGAAGGAATGCCCGCGTTCAAAGATAAGCTGAGCGAAGCCCAGATCCGTGACGTGGTGGCATACGTCCGGCGCGGCATCCAGAAGATCGAGGCCGTTCCAGCACTATAAATGGTGCGAGGTTGCATTCGGCCGTGGCGAGAATTAGACTTTCCATTGTAAGCACCCGTAGCTCAGCTGGATAGAGTATCTGACTTCGAATCAGAGGGTCGCAAGTTCGAATCTTGCCGGGTGTACCAACTTCTTGTCCAATAAAGGCGACTTACGGGTCGCGTTTATTGTTAAACAAGCGACGCCTCGAGACTTGATATCTACTTACCCGCACCCCAGCCGCCGTCGAGTTCGAGGGCGGTTCCCGTGACGAAGGCGGCTTCGTCGCTGGCGAGGTAGAGTACGGCGGCGGCGACCTCTTCGGGCTTGCCCATGCGGCCGATCGCCTGGGTCGATGCCAT
>JAQSDP010000438.1 GCA_029945985.1 bacterium
TCTGCACCAGCTTGCCGAGCTTAAGACCGCGGGTGTTCATCAACGTCAGCAGGACGATCATGACAATGCCGAGGAGTTGTGCGGTTGAGAGTGAGAAGGCGTAGCTTGAGGAGATCTTGGTAGGCTCGATGATGTAGTTCGATTCAGAGATCCACGGGATCAGCAACCCAGTAAACCGTCCAAACGCGACTGCGACCGCCGCGATCGTCGCGGTTTGGATCACCAAAAACAGTGTCCAGCCGTAAAGAAATCCCCAGAACGGCGAATAGGCTTCTCGAAGATAAACGTACTGGCCGCCGGCTTTTGGCATCATCGCGGCAAGTTCGCCATACGACAACGCGGCTCCAACCGTGAGCAAGCCGGTAATTAGCCACACGACCAGTAGCCATCCGGGCGAGCCGACCTGTCTAGCGATGTCGGCGGAAACGATGAAAATGCCCGAACCGATCATCGATCCGGCGACGATCATCGTCGAATCGAGCAGGCCAAGTCCGCGAACGAAGCCTTCGTTTGATCGTTGTTCGACTTCAGCATCGTCTGTTGCCATATGGTAGTCCGGCGGGTTACCGGCAGACTCGGGCGAGATGCTCCGAGTACGATCTCTCCGTTAAATTATCAGTCGATCAGAGAGGCAAGAATATCGTGGCTAATTATACGTTTCCTCTACCCCTTGTCGAGCCTTCACCCCCAAAAAGGGGGAACAAAATGAAAAGGAGCCGAGATGCTCGACTCCTTTTCAAGATCTAGACCGGCAAAATCCTATGCCTTCCCGATCGCTTTCAGATATCGAGACAACTCCTCACGTACTTTTGGGAACAGGAAGAACAGGCCGATCATGTTCGGGAATACCATCGCAAGGATCATTGCATCGGAGAATGCTATTACCGAATTGAGCGATGCCGCCGCACCGATCACCGTGAAGATGCAGAAAAGCACCTTGAATGAAAGGTCCGCCGCCGCCGAACGTCCGAACAGATATTTCCACGCCTGCAGTCCGTAGTATGACCACGAGATCAGGGTAGAGAACGCGAACAAAACGACCGCAACGGTCAACACGGCATTGAAGCCGGGGATCACGTCGTTGTATGCGCGAGCGGTGAGGTCAACTCCATTGACCGCCTGGCCGTCGATCATCACGCTGCCGTTGATACCGCCGTACTGAAAGTAGCCATCAATATTGAACAGGACGATCACGATCGCGGTCATCGTACAGATAACCACTGTATCAATGAACGGTTCGAGAAGTGCAACGATGCCTTCGCTAGCCGGGTACTTCGTCCTCACGGCCGAGTGAGCGATCGCCGCCGACCCGGCGCCGGCTTCATTCGAGAAAGCGGCACGTCTGAATCCCTGAATGATCACGCCGGCCACCCCGCCAACGGCCGCAGTCGGTGTAAACGCTCCCGAAATGATCTGGCCGATAGCCGCAGGGATCTCGGTGAAGTGAAATAGGATGATGACGAGCGAAGCGAGAATATAGATGATCGCCATAAAGGGGACCAGCTTCTCGGTAACGTTCGCGATTCGCTTAATGCCGCCGATGATCACGACGGCGACCAGGATGGCCATTATGATGCCAATGATAGTTCTGGTGGCTCCGCCGTCCGTACCCAGCAGCGTCGTGATCTGGGTCGTCGCCTGATTCGCCTGGAACGCGTTACCACCGCCGAATGATCCGCCGATACAAAATACGGCGAAAACAACGGCGATCACCTTTCCGAAACCAGCCATCTTGATGTCCGCGAACCCGCGTGAAAGGTAGTACATCGGACCGCCGTGAACGGTGCCGTTTGCATCGATGTCTCGATACTTAACACCCAGCGTACATTCGACGAACTTTGACGACATTCCCAAAAGTCCGGCAACGATCATCCAGAATGTCGCACCGGGTCCGCCGATGCCGATCGCAACCGCCACACCAGCGATGTTCCCCAATCCGACAGTGCCCGAGACCGCGGTAGCAAGAGCCTGAAAGTGATTAACCTCGCCGTGATGGCTCTCGTCCTTGATGGTTCGGACGATATCGCCTTCCTCAGTCATTTCGACCTCAGCGTTCGGTATCGAATGCGGTTCGGTGTGCTCAGGATCAGCCGCCATCTCAATGTCGTCGTACTTTCCGCGGACGACATTGATAGCCAACCCGAAGCGCCGGATATTGACGAAGCCGAAAGCGATGGTGAAGAACAATGCTCCGCCGATCAAGAGGTACAGGATGATCGGAATATTGAACGGGGCCGGAACCGGCATCGGGTAGAAGACCAACCATTCAAACCACGTTGCAACGGGCTGAAAAGCCTCGTCAATGCGCTGGTCGATACCGCGCTCCTGTGCGAACGCGAGGCCCGGAAACGCCGCGAAAATGGCAACGAACAATGTAAATCGGATGAGTCTATCTTTCATCTACACCTCGAATCGAAATTTTTTCTGCTCTTTACCGGCGACCGGTTTTGCGGGGCACGTACCGGGGAAAAAGGCACGCTGTGATTTATCCGAGAATTATACCCGATTTAGATAGCGTGTCTAACACTCCTCGGCTAATATCGTCGGTAATTGTTATGAATGAAAAGAATTCGCCATCGGCGCTCGGCGATATGCCGAAGGAAGATTTTCGACGGTTCGGCCACGCGATCGTTGATCGCATTGCGGACTATTTCGAGGAGATGGAGAATCTCCCCGTGCTATCGCAGATCGAGCCGGGCTCGCTTCGGGGTGCGCTGCCTGATTCGCCGCCGGAGGCTGGTGAGGATTTCGGGGACGTTTTGAGCGATGTCGACCAATTGATCTTGCCGGCGGTGACGCATTGGAATCACCCCAATTTTCATGGGCTTTTCTCAACATCCACATCATCCGTAGGCGTATTCGGCGAGATGTTCGCGGCAGCGTTCGATATGAAGGCGATGCTTTGGCGGACGGCTCCGGCTTCGACCGAACTCGAGGACGTCGTGCTCGACTGGCTGCGGCAGATGATGGGCTTGCCCGACCACTTCGAGGGGATCATCTACGACACCGCGTCGGTCTCAACGATGCACGCGATAGCCGCGGCCCGCGAACGAGCGGGACTGAACGTCCGCGAACTTGGCATGAGCGGGCGCGAGGACCTGCCGCTAATGTGTGTCTATGCAAGTGAACACGTTCACTCATCTATCGATAAGGCGTGCATCACGCTCGGCCTCGGAACGCGGAGTTTGCGGAAGATCGCGGTGAACGATCGGTTCGAGATGATACCGGAAGCGTTGTCCGCCGCGATCGAGGAGGACATTGAGGCCGGATACGTCCCGATCTGCGTGATCCCGACGATCGGTACGACGTCTTCGTCGAGCGTAGATCCGGTCGATGCGATAGCGGATATCTGCGAAAAGCACGGTATCTGGCTCCACGTAGATACGGCGTATGCCGGTTCGGCGGCGATCCTGCCCGAGATGCACCATTACTTCAAAGGTTGCGAGCGGGCTGATTCGATCGTCACGAATCCGCACAAATGGCTTTTCACGCCGTTCGATCTCTCCGTTCTCTATTGTCGCGATCTTGGCGATCTGAAACAGGCGTTCTCGATCGTACCTGAGTATCTAAAGACCAATGATGAGTCGGGTGTAAAGAACGGGATGGATTACGGGATTCAGCTTGGCAGGCGATTCCGTGCGCTGAAGCTGTGGTTTGTGATCCGATATTTCGGACGCGAAGGTCTTATTGATCGAATTCGAGATCACTGCCGGCTTGCCCGGCTATTTGCGTCGTGGGTTGAGGATTCGCCAAACTTCGAACTGCTGGCTCCGGTTCCCTTTGCCCTTGTATGTTTTCGAGCGTGTCCATCAGGTGTCGATCTGGACGCGCTTAATGAGCGGATAATGAACGAGATCAACGCCTCGGGCGACGCCTATCTCTCGCATACCAAGCTTAACGGCATATTTACACTCCGCTTATCCGTTGGCAGCATCCGGGTCGAGGAACGGCATTTAAGAAAGATTTGGGACATTTTAAATAACCGTATATAGTATCGATTGGAAGTTTCACCCGACTTCTCCCTCAAAAATTTGAATCATTCTCGAACGATATGAAAAGATCTGTTTTCGTTTTGTGTCTGGCATTCGTGTTTGCTGCAACCGCCTTGGGGCAAACTGCCCAGCTTCATCTTGAAAAAGGCAACGCATTCTACAAGAACAAGCAGTATAGTCTTGCGATAGCTGAGTTCGACCTAGCTATAAAGTTGCAGCCGACCGCTCCGCAGCCCTGGTATAACCGAGGGCAAGCTAATTTCTACTTGGGAAACTATTCGCGCGCCATAGCCGATTATTCGCAGTCACTCGTGCTTCAGCCGAACTCTACCGATGCTCTGTTTCAACGCGGGCTCTCTTATAACAAAAACAAGCAGCATGACCTTGCGATCGCTGACTATACGCGCGGACTTGCGCTCGTGCCGAACGACTCCCAGTTCTATTACAACCGCGGAATAGCTTATGCCGACAAAGATCTTTTGGATCTTGCCCTTTCGGATTACAACAAGGCGATCAATCTGAATCCCAACTACATGAAGGCGTTCGTGAATCGGAGCAGCGTTTACTTTAGGCAGAAAAGGAATGATGTGGCGCTCGCGGATATCAGCAGGGCGATCCAACTTGATGGAACGTATGTAGAGGCCTGGAACAACCGGGCGGTGATCTATAACACGACCTCCCTGCCGGATCTGGCGATCGCCGACCTTAATAAGGCGATTTCGCTGGATCCGAATCGACCGAAGCTATATCTGGATCGAAGCATTTCCTACAACAAGAAGAAGCAGAACGACCTCGCCATCGCGGATCTGCATAGAGCTATAGCGTTAGATCCTAAGTACCTCAACGCCTTCATTATGCGCGGTGCGATCTATTTCGACACCAAGCAGTACGAACTCTCTCGCACGGATATAAATAAGGTTCTGCAACTCTCGCCAGGACATAAATTCGCGAGCGACATCCTCGTCAAACTCAACGCTCTACCCAAGCCAGCAATGTAGATGAACAAAACGTTTTCCCTGGCGCGGCGACCGTTTATTTCGGCCGACGCCTCGATGTTTTACAATCGAGAGTATGGCGAACGGCTTAGTGATCAAATGTGTAAGCTGCGGTGCTAAGAACCGCGTTCAGCCGCATGCGGCAGTCGAAAGGAAGCCGATATGCGGCAAGTGCGGCGTGATCTTACCGGCACCCTCAATGGAACCGGTGATCGTCACGGATGCGAACTTCGCAGAGCTGGTTGAAGGCTCCCCGACGGCGGTACTCCTCGATCTGTGGGCGGCCTGGTGCGGTCCGTGCCGAATCCTCGCCCCAACGATCGAAGCTCTCGCACGTGAACTTGCCGGCCGCGTAGTCGTTGGGAAGCTCGATGTGGATGCGAATCAGCGGACCGCGGCTCGCTTCGGCGTGCAGAGCATACCAACGCTGATGATTGTGAAAGACGGGCGAGAGGTCGACCGCCTCGTAGGCCTGCAGTCGCGTGAGGCGATCTTACAGCGATTGAAAGCCTATCTCTAGGTCTACTTCTCGTCTCGCATTTCGTCCCAGATGCGGTGGCCGTGCGTTTCCCGCAGGAAGATCGCCCCGATGACGAAAGTGATCCCTGCAATGATCATCGGATAATATAATCCCGCGTAAATATTGCCGGTCTGGGCGATAAGCGAGACCCCGATCAGCGGCAGCAGCCCGCCGAATACGCCGTTGCCGATGTGATACGGCAGCGACAGTGCCGTATATCGTATTTTCGCCGGAAACGCCTCTACCAGATAAGCCGCGATCGGGCCGTAGACCATCGTCACCCAAAACACCTGAACGAACACTAACAGGACCAGCACTCGTACGGCCGGATCAGCGATTAGATTGGCGACGCTCGTAAACGGGATGACTTTCTCAGCAGGTTTGAGCGCACCGTCCTCTCCGATCGTCTGCGGGGTAAGCGAGGTCGCACCCGTTACGGGATTTGCCTGCGAGCTTGCCGTAACGACGTTAGACCCTGCCGCGGACTGCATGGCTGTGTAGATCGGGATGTATGTCAGCATCGCGAGCAAGCATCCAGCAAGAATTATCCACTTGCGGCCGACGCGGTCGCTCAAGGCTCCCCAGAAAACAAAGAACGGCATAGCAAGCAGCAATGCGATCGCAACAATGTATTGCGATGACACCGTATTAACGTTCAGTATCGTCTGCAGATAAAAGAGTGCGAAGAACTGGCCCGCATACCACACGACGCCCTGCCCGGCGGTTGCTCCGAAGAGCGATATCAGAACGATCTTCAGATTCTTCCATTTCGTAAACGCCTCGATCAAAGGGTTGGCCGATGTCATCCCGGAGGATTTCACCTGCTGAAAGATCGGAGATTCCTCCATCCGAAGTCGAATGTATAGCGAGACAACGACGAGCAGTATCGAGACGAGAAAGGGTATTCGCCAGCCGCTGATCGTCCCGGCTTTACCGGCAAACTGTTCTGGCGTCATCATGTTTTGAACGACGAGGATCACCATCAGAGACATGAACAGTCCAAGGGTTGCCGTGATCTGAATGAACGAAGTATAAAAACCGCGTTTGTTATCCGGAACGTGCTCGGCAACGTAGACGGCGGCGCCGCCATATTCGCCCCCCAGCGCAAGGCCTTGAAGAACCCGCACAAGCAGCAGGATGATCGGCGCGGCCCAGCCAATGACTTCATAGGTCGGCAGAAATCCGATGATCGCGGTGGCACCGCCCATGATCAGCAGCGTTACGAGAAAGGCGTACTTCCGGCCAACGACATCGCCGATCCGCCCAAAGAAAAGTGCTCCGAACGGGCGGACAACGAATCCGACGGCGAACGTTGCTAGATAAGCGATGTAAGCGAAGGTGTCGTTGCCCGGTGGATAGAACAGCGGGGCAATGATCGGTGCCAGGCTGCCGAATATATAGAAGTCATACCACTCGATCACCGTGCCGAGTGACGACGCGCCGATCACCTGCCAGATCTTTCTCTTCGACACATGGTCGTTATAAAACGCCCCAAGATCACCCTTCGTTTCAGTCATCCGTATCGCTTTCCTTTCCCTGGTTGTTAAGTGCGCACGCCGCGCGCGTGCGTGAAATGAGTTGTCCGATATTACACCAGCTTCGAGCCGCGTTATCAACGTAACTGCGTGTTATCGCTTGTGTTAGTGAGCTGTGTGGTATCGTTTAGCTATGCAGTTCATAAAGGAAAGCGTGATCAAGGCGACGCCTGAGCGGGTATTCGCTTTTCATGAACTTCCCGATGCCTTCGAGCGGCTTGTCCCGCCTTGGGAGAACGCTAAGATCGTTCAGAAAGCTGATATCTCGCAGGTCGGGTCGCAGGCGATTATCCAGCAGAAGATATTCGGACTCGTGCCGTCCAGATGGGTGGCCGAGCACACGGTTTACGACCCTCCGCGAATGTTCGAGGACGTGCAGCTTGAAGGGCCGTTCGCGTCGTGGCGGCATCGGCACATCGTCGAGCCGCATGCGGAAGGAGCGTTGCTTCGTGACGAGATCGAGTTCGAGCCGCCCATGTCGTTTATCGGAGATCTCGCCGCTCCACTCTTTATTGTGCCTCGGATCGAGAAGATGTTCGACTATCGGCACGCCGTTACCAAGGAATGGTGCGAATCTGAGATCTTAGAACTGAGATCTGAAATTTGAAATGCTCACCCATATCGTCTGTTGGAAATATAAAGAGGAAACGACTGAGCAGCAGCGCGAGGATCACATTTCTCGTTTGCGATCGTTGCCGGACGTTATTCCGAATATCGTGTCGTTCAATGTGGGCAGCGACATTCTGCATCTGGAGCGCTCGTTCGATAGTGGTCTGGTTGCCGTATATCCGGACCGCGAAGCTCTGGACGTCTACACCGATCATCCGGCGCATCAGGAAGTTGCTGCATTAGGTAAACAGATCTCGGAGAAGGTAGTATCGGTCGATTTCCTTTCATGATCGTTCCAGTCTTTCTTGTTCTGTGGTTATCGGCCTGATGCGACTACAGAACAAGATGAGAAGCAGGTCGGCTTGAATAACGAAACTTGAGAATCATTAGAAAGGTCTTGCTTACGCTGTTAGCCGTAATTGTGGCGGTGCAGGTTCCGTTCGTCTATCGCCGACATCAGATCGGGCAACTTGGCAACAAGATTAGTTTAGCCGGAAAGGTGGGCCCCGACCGCGCGACCTTCGCGGGATACACCGAGTACAAAGGCGTGATGCACGTGCACACGTTTCTCGGCGGGCATAGCACGGGAACCTTTGACGAATTGATAACTGCGGCTAACGCCAACGATCTGGACTTCGTAGTGATGACCGAACACTACGATCCGGCCTACAACACCTCGGCCTTGACGCTAAACGGTACTTTCGGCAAGACGCTGTTCGTTAATGGCCAAGAGGTAGATACGAACGACGGCGGGCGATTTCTCTTGCTACCCGGCTCGCCGGAATCACCATCGTTCGCAAAGCTGGATTCGAAGACCTTTTTAGACAAGATCCATTCAGAAGGCCGCATCGCCATCAACAACTATCCGGACCGCAACCGATCGGGCATCGCAGGATTCGACGGGATGGAGGCTTACAGCCTGCATATCAATTTCAAGCAGGCGAACATCTTCACCGCGGTCGGGGATATCCTTTGGTCGTTGCGGTCCTATCCAGAGGCGACAATCGCATCGTATCTTCGGCGGAATGACGATTACCTGGCGAGGTACGACAAGGTCGCCTCTGAACACCGGCTATTGCTCACCGCGGGTGCGGATGCACATTCCAACAAGGGTTATTACCTCATAGCGGACGATGAAGGTAACAAACATTTTGGAATCAAACTCGACCCGTACGAGACAGTTTTCCGCATCGTGCGGATGCACGTGTTGCTCGAATCCGGAACTCCGCTTTCTCGCGAATCTGTGATCGAGGCTCTGCGAGGAGGACATGCCTTCGTAGGTTTTGATGTATTGGGAGAATCGGCCGGCTTTCGGTTCTGGGCAGAATCATTGTCAGATGCCGACGATCAGCCAACCCATACCTCAGGTGGTACTGACATCGGCAGCGTGCCGAGGCGTATAATGGGCGATGGTGTCGTACTGGGTGGCGGTATCAAGCTTTCGGTGGCCGTTCCGACGCCGGCCAGGATTGTGCTTTTGAAGAACGGAGTCAAGGTGGCCGAGGAGCCGGAGTCAAGAGAATTCTCGCTAAATGTAAGTGAAACTGGAACTTATCGAATTGAGGCATACCTCGACCGACTTGGCGAGACGTTCAACAAGGCTCCATGGATAATGTCGAATCCGATTTATGTGCGCTGAGGCAAACTGTTACACGGGCGCAAACATCTAAAGAAAGCACAGCGGTTTTAAATTGTGTCGGATCTCTAAAATGAAGAGTTTATACAGATTTCCCTTGTTCGCCCTATGCCTTGCGGGGCTTTTTTCGACTTTGCACGCACAGCAGGTGAAGCGGACCGCTTTTGATGTCACGAAGTACGTCATCGACGCTCAGTTAGCGCCCGAGGATAACAAGCTGACGGCCACGACAGACGTGACGTTCACGATGCTCGAGGACGGGCGTAATGTCTCGTTCGAGCTGAACGGTTCGCTCAAGATCGACACGATCACACGGGTCGCAGGCGGTGGAACGTTTGCGAGTCCCGTGCCCGCGGGCCCGCGACCGGCGAGAACGCCCGCGGCTGCGGCGATGTCTGCCGTTGCAGGCAGTATCACATTCGTTCAGGATCAGGTCGGCGTTTCCGATCTTGGCCCGAGCGTACGGATCGATTTTGGCGACACGGTAACAAAAGGCACGCAGGTAACACTTCGGTTTAAATACAACGGCGTTCTCAACACGCCGAGCGGCGGCCCGTTGCTGAGCAAACGTCTCGCTTATATTGGCGAAGATCAGGGTTATCTGATGTATGCCGCTCGATGGTTCCCGTTTCACGATTACGCCGCCGACATGGCGTCGTCAGAGATAACCATTTCGGTTCCGGGCGGAATGCAGGTGGTCGGATTCAGCGACACGCCGGTCACCTCAGCCGGCGGCAAGTTCCGCTTCACACAGCAGAAGCCGGGCCTCGTCGGCAACTTGGCATACGGCAAATTCAGTCCGCGCTCGCTGAAAATCGGCGAATACGAGATCCAAGTCAACACGCGTCCGGGATTTGATACGCTCGTGCAGAATTACGGCGAGACGCTCGGCAAAGCTCTGGATTTTTACACGAAGAAGTTCGGTAGCCCCGATTTTGGCAAGAAGTTGATCGTCGCTCAGATAGACGACGAAAGCCTCGACTTTTACTCATCAATGGGGATGCTCTTCGTTTCCAGCCGCCAGTTCGAACAGGAACGCGGCGTGACAGAAGAGCGATTACAGCGTGAAGCAGCATATCAATGGTGGGGTTTGACGGTTGGCTTGAAATCATTTGACGACGCGTGGCTATCCCAGGGATTGGCTGAATACAGTGCATACGCACTTCGCGAGAACATGCTGGAAGGACCGAAGCTGGATGCCCTTCGCCGCGAGCTTGTGGAAAAAGCGTTGACGTTCGAGCAGACTGCATCGCTGCTGCGTGCACCGGCTAATCTCGACGATCAGTCAGTTGCTTACCAGTACATCATGTACGCGAAGGGCGCTCTTGTTTATAAGCTGCTTCGCGACACACTTGGAATGCAAAAGTTCGATCAGCTGCTTCGAACGTACCTCGCCGAAAACCGTGGGAAGAACGTCGGTGTCGATGATTTCGAGAAATTGGTCGATCGGGTCGCCGGACAGCCGATGCGTTACTTCTTCGCCAGATGGGTCGAAGGTACAGGAGCACCGGAGTTCACGGCCGACTATCTCATCATCCGCACACGTGGAGGCAAGTTCGTCGCCCGCGGCACGGTGAAACAGAACTACGACAATCTACGTTTGCCGGTTGATGTACAGCTTCGCTCGGAAGGTGATGCGGGCCTGAAGACGGTTACGCTCGATATGCAGGACTCATCAGCCGATTTCAACATCGAGTCCGACGGCAAACCGCTCGCGGTTGTGATCGACCCGAATTACAAGCTCCTTCGCATCTCGCCCGAGCTCCGGGTATCGTCCATTGCCCGCCGCGGCATCGAGCAGTTCAAGGAAGGCAACTACGTTGAGGCGCAGGCGCAGTTCGAAGCGGCATTGAAGCTCGATCGTTCGAACTCGTGGATCTACTATCACCTTGGCCTGCTTTTCCTCGAACAGCGAAACTACGACCTCGCCATCGATAACTTCAAGGCGACGATCGCCGGCAACCTGAGCCCGGCATGGCTCGAGGTTTGGGCTAATATCAAGATGGGCAACGCGTATGACGCCAAAGGCGACCGCATCCGCGCGACGGCAGCTTATGGCCGTGCCCAAAAGCTCGGGGATGACTATGACAACGCCCAGGAAGCCGTGAGGAAGTACCAGGCAAATCCCTACGACCCGCGGGCAGATAAGACGACAGCGCTGAGGTGATCAAGTAGGAAGGTCTTAGAGGACCCTTAGAGTGTGGCAAAAAGAACAGGGCAGGCCCGGACCTGCCCTGTTCTATTAGGATGACCGCGTTCTAGCCCTTGATGAAGACGAGCTTCGAGGTCTGTGCTCCGCGTGGTGTTGAGTTCTCACGGTCGACGGTCAGAGTTTTGCGGTCAGCCGAGAGCGTCCAGGTTTCCTTGGTCGTCATCGTGATCTCTCCCATCTGCCCGCCGAATGTTCTGGAAGTCGAAAGCTTGAGCGAGCCATTGGCTTCCAGGGTTCCCTTGTAGACCACTGGCATTTTCCCGTTAGGGCCGTCCATTTCAACTTTCAATTCTTTTCCGTCAAGCGAATATGTAGCAGATCCGTCGCCCATACCGAAGCCACCAAAACCGCGACCCGATCCGCGAACCTGGCCGTCTCCGGGCCCAACCGGCGGTGCTCCGGCGGGAGCATTTGGGCCTACAACCTCTGGGGGCGGTAGGCGCTTGGTCGCCGTATCAACCGTGATCTCCTTCGCAGTTTGCGTAACTGTTAGGGTCATGCTGTCCGGACGCATCGGACTTGAAAACGTCGATTTTTCCTTATCCAAGCTCCAAGTTCCAGAGTAATTTGCCTTGCCCTGCGCAATTGCCGCCGTTCCCATCATCGCGATGGCGAACATCGCAAGCGATAGTTTTCTCATTTATCGATCTCCTGAAAATGCAAAATAAAAGATTCCGAGCCGTTAGACGTTCGGAATCTCCAATAGGTTTTGCCGAATGTGTAAAGAAATGTAAAAGCCCTTCTTTACGTGGTCTCCAGTCGCGGCTGCGAGTTCAGCTTACTGTTTCGATAGCCATACAACGCGTATATAACGAGCCCAGCCAGGAGCCAAAGACCGAACCGCAACCAGTTCGTGATTCCTAACTCAGTCATCAAATATAGGCACGACAATAGTCCGAGAATTGGTATCAGCGACAGCTTCTTTGTAAGACTGAAAAATAAGAGTGCGGCGGCGACGATCAAGAACAGGATCATCGGGATCTTGTGGGAAAATGCCCCGAGCGTCGATTCGCCTTCCGCCCGCGTGAGTGTTAGAAAATCTGAGATAAACGCAGGGTAAAAATAATACACAACACCGAGGACGGCGATCAGGATCACAGGCAGAAAGATTTGTGAATTGATATAGGGTACATACCGCGTCCCGCTCTCCTTGAACTCCTTGTCTTTAAAGAGAACACCCGCACACACAACGACGAACGCGAACAACGTCCCGATGCTCGCGAGGTCCGTGACCTCCGTAAGGTTCATAAACAGGGCCGGGATCGCGACCACGATTCCTGTAACGATCGTCGCGAACCACGGGGTCTTGAACTTCGGGTGGATCGAAGAAAATATCCGCGGCAGCAGTCCGTCGCGGCTCATTGCCATCCAGATTCGCGGCTGACCGATTTGGAAGACAAGGAAAACAGTAGCCAATGCGATAACCGCGCTAACGGCAATGATCCCGGCAACCCAAGGCAGATTGGCTCCTTCCGGGCCGAACACGAACGCCAGCGGATCGCCGACATCGAGCTTGGCGTAGCTGACCATTCCTGTCAGTACAAGCGCTATCGCGATGTACAGTACGGTACAAATTACGAGCGAGAGGATTATCGCCCTCGGCAGATCCCGCCGGGGATCCTTGCATTCCTCAGCAGTCGTCGAGAGGGCGTCGAAGCCGATGTAAGCGAAGAACACTGCAGACACGCCCTTTAGGACGCCTTCGACGCCGTTAGGGGCAAATGGCGACCAGTTCGCCGGGTTCACGTAATTGAGGCCAAGGAAAATGACCAGCAGAATGATCGCAACCTTGAGGATCGTAAGCGTCGTTGAGGCAAACTTCGATTCACGGATACCGACGTAAACGAGTGCGGTGACCAAAACCACGATCAGTAACGCGGGCAGATCGGCAACGATCGACAAACTGCCGAGCTTCGGAGCATTCAGCCACGCGAGATAGGCATCGACCTGTCCACACGATATCGCGGCTCCCGTTTCCGCACACGCAGCGGTCAGGCCAACGACAGTGGCACCACCCGCAACCGCTTCATTCACCGCGGCGAATCCGCGGCGAGCGGTCAGGAAGTCCATCGTGAAATGCAGCGGTATGTCGATCCCGTATCCCTTCAGAAGTCCCGTGAAATAGTCGCTCCACGAGATCGCTACGGCGATGTTGCCGATCGCATATTCGACGATCAGGTCCCAGCCGATGATCCAAGCGATGAATTCGCCCATAGACGCATAAGCGTACGTGTAAGCCGAACCGGCAACTGGGATCCGCGACGCAAACTCCGCATAGCACAACGCCGAGAATCCACATGCGAACCCCGTAAATACGAATAGCAAAGCGACTGCAGGCCCGCCGTTGAACGACGCTTTTCCGATCATGGCAAAGATCCCGGCGCCGATGATCGCGGCGATTCCCATCAGAGTGAGATCGAAAACGCCGAGCGTCCGCCGAAGCGCGTGGGTTGGTACGTTCGATTCAGGGTTGTGATCGCCAAGACCCGCGGCGGCATCAGCCTGAATTTGGGCGATAGACTTTGTGCGGAATAGCGATGTGCTCATAAATTCGCGTATGTCTTAAATTTTACAGATGTTGTGCGGAGCGCACTGGAACTAGCGAATTTTGAACGAAAAAAACTCAAGTTGCAATGGAAGTCGGCGACAATTGAGCGTTTATGGTATTCAAAAGCGTATCTTGTAAGGCAAAAGGCCAACTCCGGACGGATTTCTCGAGGGTTGGTGTATTCGAAAATAGGATGAAAGGCTCGCCGATCCATCAGAACCTGAGCACGTCGTTCGTTGACCTGTCTCTGCTTATCCGATTCCTGCGCGACCGGGGGTTCACCGGAACCGTTCGTATCGAATGGGACGGGTATGACGGCGAGATCTTCTTTACGCGTTCGCCGCGCATCCAGGCCCGCGAATACGACCGCTCGGTCGGACGAATCGCCCAAGGCCAGAATGCCTTTCGCCGAATCCTACAACGCTCCCGACGTCCGTCCGGAAAGATCCACGTTGTAAAGCGCGATCCCGAACGTACTGCCGAAGTCCTGCGAAAACCTTTCGTCGATGAGCGGATAATCGCTCAGGCCAGAGGAACTGTCTACGGAAAGTGCGATCAGATCGCGACCCTATCGAAAAAACTTCCGGAACCGCCACTGCCGGCGGTCCTTCGCGACGAGACACGAGCCGCGTTGCTCGCCACCGATCTGTTAGTGGCGTTCAAAGAAGGCTTCGAGAAAACCAGGATCAGCTTCGACACTGCCTTCGCGATCGCGTGTGAATTAAAGTCGGACGAGTTTCCGTTTCTTGGCCCGGAAAACGACGATTTCAGCTTCTTCAAAGACGAGATCTTCATCGGCGGCAGCCTGGATACGCTCACCTTGTTCGAAGGGATCGTCGCCGCCCTCCGACACATCCTCGATCGCCTCGCTTCCGACGGACGGTTTACGAACTCCGCAGTTTATTTGCGTCACCGACTCCAGCTCCACGTGTCCAACCGAAACGACGATTACCGCGATCTTCGGCTAATCTCGATCGTCGATCGGCTTATCAGCTAACAAAATGCATATGACCGCGGATTTCGATAGAATCGACCTATGGACTGGAAGATTCTCGGGACCGCATTCGTAACTCTTTTTCTTGCCGAACTTGGCGATAAAACCCAGCTCGCGATCATCACGATGTCGGCAAAGACGGAATCGAAGCTAGCCGTGTTCGTGGGCGCGAGCCTGGCTCTCGTGTTCGTTTCACTTCTGGCAGTCTTGTTCGGCGGGTTACTGACGCAATTTATCCCGACCGAATGGCTCCAGCGGATCGTCGCCGTAGCATTTATCGCGATCGGGATATTGATGCTTTTGGGTAAGCTGTAGGCCAGGTTGCGCCTGAGACTTCATGTACCGGATGCACACGGTGATAAATTCCTTCCACCTTCACGAAATGTTTCT
>JAQSDP010000439.1 GCA_029945985.1 bacterium
AATCCGGCTGGATGTAATTCAGCAGCCGTTGATAGTGGGTTACAAGAATGATCGCGTTCTCGCTTGAACGCAGCTTGTTCACTCCCTCGGCGACGATGCGGAGCGCGTCGATATCCAGGCCCGAGTCAGTTTCGTCCAGGATCGCGAGCTTCGGTTCGAGAACGGCCATTTGCAGGATCTCGTTCCGCTTCTTCTCGCCGCCCGAAAAACCTTCGTTCACCGAACGCTTGAAAAACTGCGGATCCATCTCGACGATCTTCGCCTTTTCCTTCAGGTAGTCGTTGAATTCAAGCGGGTCGAGCTCATCCTGGCCGTGATGCTTCATCTTCTCGTTATACGCGAGGCGAAGAAACTGCGAATTCGACACGCCTGGCACCTCGACAGGATACTGAAACGCCATAAAGACGCCTTCGCGAGCGCGTTCGTCGGGTTCAAGGTCGAGCAAGTTCTTGCCTTCGAACAGCACTTCACCGGAGATCACCTCGTAAGTCGGATGGCCGGCGAGCACCTTCGACAACGTCGATTTGCCCGACCCGTTCGGCCCCATGATCGCGTGGACCTCGCCTTTCTGAACCTGCAAATTCAGGCCCTTCAATATCTCTTTTCCTTCGATACCTGCGTGCAGGTCTTTAACTTCCAATAGCATTCTGCGTCTTCCTTTCTACTCGCTTGTCCATCTCTAGTCCCGGCGTTCCGTACCACTCATCCGCCGTAGTGTCGCGAACCCACTTGTATCCGTGTTTCGCGTACATCTCTTTAGCGCCAGGAACGAAATAGGTCGTATACAAAAATATCCTTTCAAATTGCGTCGCCTCGGCGTATTCGTGGATCGCCTCCAGCAACAGGTGCCCGATACCGCGGCCCTGGGCTGTGGGCGCCACGGCCATGCTTCGAACGTACAAGCCTTCCGGTCCCGTAGTCAGCGAAACGGTACCAACTACTTCTCCTTCCATTTCCGCAACCCACATCGGCCCTTCCTCAAATCGCCCCAGAATCTCGTCCCTTCCGGGCGTAACGACCGCAAATGCATCCTCGGTGTAATGCTTCCGATAGACCGTGAACGCATCGCGGAGAACTTCGGCGATCGCGACGGAGTCGTCCGGGGTTGCGAGCCTTACCTCAAGCACCTGCGCCTTTTTCGGTTTCGGTTCCGACATAGATCTCACCTTTGAGATACGTGACTGCGTTTCCGCCAATTCTTACGCGGTTGCCATTCAATTCACAAAACAGTTCCCCGCCGCGCTTCGAAACTTGTCGGGCAAACATTTCGTGCTTGCTCAGCCGCTCGGCCCAGTAAGGGATCAGCGTGCAGTGGATCGCTCCTGTTACCGGGTCCTCCGGAATACCGATGCGCGGTGCGAACATTCGTGACGCGAAATCGCAATCGCCGCCCGGCGCCGTTACGATCACTTCGTCGTATTTCAGTTGGGCGAGTGCGTGCATATCGGGATCAAGGTCACGCACTTCCTGTTCATTTTCCGCACGCAGAAAGACCATGTTTCCTTGCGATTCCCAAACTTCAGCCGGAGTGATTCCCACCGCTCTCGCGAGCTCGTCCGAATGCTCGATCATCTCAAACGGGTACGCCGGAAAATCGAGCACCAGCTTGTCACCGTGCTTCTCGACACCGAGTTCGCCGCTGCGGTCCGAGTGAAACGGGATGAATGCGTCCTCAAGCTCAAGCTCGTTGAAGATCACGTGCGACATCGCAAGAGTCGCGTGGCCGCACAGGTTAACTTCGATCGTCGGCGTGAACCATCGGATGTGATATCTGGCGCCTTCTTTAACAAAGAATGCCGTCTCCGACAGATTGTTTTCCGCCGCGATCGCCTTCATCGTGTGGTCTGGCAGCCACTCATCAAGCGGAACGACCGCGGCCGGATTTCCTCCGAACGCATCGGACGTAAACGCATCGACTTGAAAGATCTGCAGCTTCAAACGCTTCCCTCCTTTTCAACAACCAGAATCCTTGCCTCGCCGATCGGGTGTGCGACGTGTTCACATCCGACACCGGCAAAGAAAACATCACCGGAATTTAATTCGATCGAAAGCTCTTCGCCGTCCTCTCGATATTTCATCTCAACCTTTCCGTCGAGCACTGCGAAAACCTCTTCGCCATCGTTGACGTGCCACTTGTATGGCTCATTCGTCCAGTGCAAGCGAGTCGTGATGCCGTTCATGCTCGCGACCGGAAGCGCATCCCATGCACGCTCTCCGCGAAAATCTTTGCTTCGAAAAATCGTCGGCTTCATTTGGCTACCCTCAAATCCTGCGTCTCCATGAAGCGATTCTGGAGTTCCTCTCGCCGCCACTTCAGAAAACCGCGGAAGTGCATCACCAAAAAGATCGAACTCCCCGTGACGATCGCGTAACTGCCGACGTAAAGACCAAATGTGATCCAACTCACGCTCGCCATCATAAAGATGATGAAGCCTAGCTTGTTCTTATTGCCGAGCAGAAAAACCGCCGCTAAACCGCACGCCGTCGCAAACCAGTCGATGCCGTAGTACTGGAGCAAGTTCATCTATTTCTGCCCCCGGTCGCTGCGTTCGCTCCGAATCCGGTCCTCACCGCTCGCGCTTCTGACAAGATAGCCACGACTTCGATCTCGACCTTTGCGTCACGCGGCAGACGAGCGACCTGCACCGTCGAACGAGCTGGGAATGGAGCCTTGAAATGCTTTGCGTAGATCTCGTTCATTTTCGCGAAATCGTCGATATCGGCGAGGAACACCGTCGCTTTTACCACGTTTTCCATCGAACTTCCGGAAGCTTTCAATACTGTCGCGATGTTCTTCAGCGTTTGTTCAACCTGCGCCTCGATACCTTCGGCAAGCACACCCGTCTTCGGATCAGTCCCGATCTTTCCGGCCGTAAATACAAAGCCATTCGCCACTATCGCCTGCGAATACGGCCCGATCGCCTTAGGCGCGTCGGCCGCCACAACTGCACGTTTTGCTTCGGTCTGGCCGCATACGATCGACGGGCCCGCAAAGAAAACCAAAAACGATAACGTCGGTGCCAAGGTGATCAATATGTTCGTGCTCATATCTTCTCGATCTGCGTCAGAACCGCACGGAAACCACAACTGCGTAGTAGATCGGCATGCCGATCGTAATATTCAGCGGAAACGTAATCCCCAACGCCATCGGAATATACAAACCCGGATCAGCCTGCGGCGCCGCCAGTCTCATAGCCGCCGGAACCGCGATGTACGAGGCGCTTGCCGCAAGTATCGCAAACATGAAGCGATTACCCACATCCTGAGTAACAAATCCGCTTGCCAGTGCAACCGTCACCCCGTTCAATATTGGAGCAACGACCGCAAAAGCTGCGACAAACCAGCCATATTTTGTAAACGCTCCAAATCTCCGCGCGGTCACCATTCCCATCTCCAGCAAAAATATAGCCAAAAACCCTTTGAAAATGTCCGTCGTGAAGGGTTTGATCCCCTCGGCCTGCTTCGTATCAGCGAAAAACCCGATCAGCAAACTGCCCAGTATCATAAGGACGCTTCCGTTCGTGAACGAATGCTGAACGATATCTTTGAGCTTGCCGCCACTTTCCGAGGCTGACTCGTACCTCATCATCAGGATCACACCGACGATGATCGCAGGGGATTCCATCAGCGCCATTACGGCGACCATGTGTCCGCCAAACGGGATCGACTGCGCTTCCAAGAACGACGTAGCGGCTACGAAAGTGACTGCACTCACCGAACCATAAGTCGCGGCGACGGCCCCGGCATCGCTTATCGCCATCTTCCGCTTAAGCACCAAGAACGTGTAAAGCGGAATGAGGGACGCTATAGCTATTCCGAAAAGCACCGATAACAGTATCTCCGAAGAAAAGGTGCTATGAGCAAGTTCCTGGCCTCCCTTGAACCCGATCGAAAAGAGGAGATAAAGAGAAATGAACTTTACCGTCGTCGACGGTATCTCAAGATCACTCTTTACAAGCGTCGCAATGATCCCGAGCCCAAAGAACAGCAACGTCGGATTGGTCAGGTTCGAGACGATTAGGTCAATATTCATTTTTCAAAGATCAGACCGCCCGGGCTTCGGCAATCGCCTGGATCTCTATCTTTGTACCGAAATGCAGGTCCTTTACCGGTACTATCGCCCGCGCCGGCCGATGGTCGCCCATCACCTCGGCGTATTTGGCGTTCACCGCACCCCACAATTCCATATCCGAAACATAGATCGTGAACTGCAATACATGGCTCAGATCGCTGCCGCCCGCCTTCAGTATCACCTCGACATTCTTCAACGCCAATTCCGTCTGCTCACCGATATCGCCCGTAAACGGCTCACGCGTATCCAGCGTCATCGGCAACTGACCCGACACGAATATCAAGCCGTCGTGTTCAATGCCCGGCGAATAGTGGCCTTTCGGCTGTGGTTGATCGGGGGGTTGGATCTTTTTCATTTAGTTAAGTTCTGCATTCCAAAACTTGTCGCGGATCGTGGAGGCCTTGGTTGTGAATTCTTCACGTCCGAATCGATTGTCAACCAGAAGCGAATCCGCAACTGATTCAGGTACGCTCTCCCTTGAGGAGAACACCTCAACCCCGTCTTCTATCAAATCCTCGCCAATGTCATATGCTTCACAGCAACCAAGATATCTAAGCTGCACGGTCTGACCGTAGAAGTTCTTGTAGCTTTCTTCCGAGTATCCAAGCGCCTCGCCCTCCGCCTTCTCAATAGCATCATCGAGGGAGTCCGCCCTGAATATAACAACGCGCTCTTCAAGCAAAGTGGCATCCCGATCAAAACCGCCGTCAACCGCATTCGGTTCACCAACAGCTTCCCAACGGTAAAGGGTTTTTACTCCGAACCAATTGCTCATTACCCAACACTTCCCTCAAGCTTCAATCCCAACAACTTCGTCGCCTCGACCGCATATTCCATCGGCAGCTCGCGAAACACTTCCTTGCAGAAACCATTGATGATGAGCGATACCGCGTCTTCCTGCGAGATGCCTCGCTGTTGGAGATAGAAAAGCTGCTCTTCGCTGATCTTCGAGGTCGTGGCTTCGTGTTCGACCTTGGCGGTGTTGTTCATCACCTCGATGTAGGGGAACGTGTTCGCCTCCGACTTGCCGCCGATCAGCATCGAATCGCACTGCGTGTAATTGCGGGCACCGGTCGCTTTCGGCATCACTTTTACGAGGCCGCGGTATGAGTTGTTCGACTTGCCCGCCGAGATACCCTTCGAGATGATCGTCGACTTGGTGTTTTTGCCGAGGTGGATCATCTTCGTGCCGGTGTCGGCGATCTGGGCGTTGTTTGTCAGCGCTACCGAATAGAACTCGCCGATCGAATTATCGCCCTGCAAGATCACGCTCGGATACTTCCATGTGATCGCCGAACCCGTCTCGACCTGAGTCCACGAGATCTTCGACCGCACGCCGCGGCACGCACCGCGCTTGGTCACAAAGTTGTAGATACCGCCCTTACCGTTCTCGTCACCGGCGTACCAGTTCTGCACGGTCGAGTATTTGATCTCCGCATCATCCAACGCGACAAGCTCAACCACGGCTGCGTGAAGCTGGTTCGTATCGAACTGCGGCGCCGTGCAGCCTTCGTTATAGGCGACGTAGCCGCCTTCCTCAGCGACGATCAGCGTCCGTTCAAACTGGCCTGAATCCTGCGTATTGATCCGGAAATAGGTCGAAAGCTCCATCGGGCATCGGACGCCTTTCGGGATGTACACGAACGAACCGTCGGAGAATACCGCCGAGTTCAACGCCGCGTAATAGTTGTCGCCCACCGGCACGACCGAGCCGAGGTACTTCTGGATCAGCTCCGGGTAATCCGCGACGGCCTCGGTAAACGAGCAGAAGATCACGCCCGCTTTCTTGAGCTTTTCCTTATAGGTCGTCGCGACCGATACCGAATCGAACACAGCATCGACCGCCACGTTCGCGAGCATTTTCTGCTCGGAAAGCGGTATCCCAAGCTTCTCGAAAGTACGGATCAGCTCCGGGTCGACCTCATCCATCGATGCCTTCTTTGGTTTTTGCTTAGGTGCCGAATAGTAGGAAATGTTCTGAAAATCGATGTTCGGGTAGTCGAAATTTGCCCAATTGTCCGGCGCGGTCATCTTTAGCCAATGACGATATGCCTTCAGGCGAAACTCGAGCAGCCACTCAGGCTCGTTCTTTTTCGACGAGATCAGCCGAACCGTGTCTTCAGACAGGCCCTTGGCGATCGTCTCGGTCTCGATGTCCGTGACAAATCCGTATTTATATTCCCGATTTGTAAGTAACTCTGCTGCTGTCGACATAACTTAAGCCTGCTCGACCACCTCGAAAAATCCTTCCTGTACTTCCAACGTCAGCCCGCCGTTCTTCACCTTAAATCCGGTACACGGCAGGATCTTGCCTTCCACCGTGATCAGCGTCTGATATGCCAATTCTCGCGTGACCGAATCGAGAGCTTTCACGCTCAAACTGTCGCGGTCGCAACCGTCTGGCATCCTGATAATGACCTTCGTCGTCTCAAGGCCGCTGGTTTCGATAGCCGTCTTCATACGATCTTTTGCGGCTGTATCGTCCGGTGAATACCCTGGATTTGATGAAACATTGCATCCACGGCCTCTTCATTCCCGACTAGACCCGCGAGCGTGATCCGCGATAACGCGTTCTCGACTATCTCGTGCAAACCAACGATTACCGGACGAATGCCGCAATCCCCGGTGTGGATGCACTTGTCGAGAATTCCCGTGTAGCTCTCACAATGCGAACTCAGAACGTCTTCATCCAGGACCTTGATGATCTCGTTAAGAAAGATCTCCTGAGCGGGCCGAGCCAGAAAATATCCGCCCTTTGTGCCGCGCGTCGAATTAACAAACCCGGCCTTATTCAGAAGCCACATCAGCTTGCCCGCGTTCGCCGTCGAGATCCCTTCGCGCTCGGCGATCTGCGGCAGCGTTAGCGTCTCGCCATCCTTCAGATTCGCAAGCTGCACCAAGCATCTGAGGCCGTATTCTTCCTGAGCTGAGATCTTCATAAGCTAAACCGCGATAAAGGGTTTATGGTTCGTCTATGAGCAGATTATCGCAAATCCTTACTTTTTGGTCAAGATTGAAAACGAGCGTCTCCGAGGGCAACAGGGCACGCCCGCTACCGCTTGGGTTTCTGCCTTATCTTCACCGCCCGTTCGATCACGTCTACGTTCTCCAGGATCTTCAGCCGAAGATCGTTATCGACGTTCGGATTGTCCGCGAGAAACTTGTTTACGATCGCCAACGCCTCTTCACTTCGCTGTCCGCCGATGAACGCTCCGAGCCAGCCGTTTACGAAGAAGATCTTTCGGTTACGTTTGTGGTTGGGTAGTTCCTGCAGGGCTTTCTGCAGATACGGCAAGGTGAGATCGCTGTGCCGAATCGAGTTCCAGGGCCCGAACGCCGCTTCGATCCAGCTTTCGCTGATCTCTTTGTTGTTAACGAAATCGTTCCAATACTTCGCCTTGTTCTCCGCCGTCCCGATTCCCGCTTTTGCCGCGTATGCGTACCGCTTCGCGTCATCGCCCGTCTCGGCTTTCTCAAGATCGGCAAGAAGCTTAGGTGCTTCCGGATCATTGAGTATTAGAAGCCGCGTGACGATGTCGAACTTGTCCTTTGTCTTGATCGGTATCGAGGCGGAAACCCGACCGGTAGGGAGGGTGTTCCTATTCGGCGGCGAAGAGACACCCTCGCTACCGCTCAGGTTTCCGCCTTTGAGCATGGCCTTGAGCACGTTCCTCGCCTTCTCGCTTGATGCGATATTCAGCAGCGCCCGATAATACGTGATCCGCTGCCCGAGCGTCGGCGAGTTCCGCATTCCGGTGATAAGCATCTCTTCGACAAGGTCAGAACCCGGAGCGGTAGCGACGGGATTCTTCGTGCCAGTGCCAGATCGGAATCCGGTCGCTACCGCTCCCGGTTCTGACAGATAGTAGTTCATCGCCGTCCCGACGCGGTTCAGCAGCAACGCCGTCGTCGACTCGTCATCGCAGTTCAGAGTACAAGCTTTAGCTTGCCCGCCGTTGCCCGCAGACCTCTCCTTGCCAGCGGGAAACAAACTAAAGTTTGAACTCTGAACGCGGACCACCAACTCAACATACTCCCGCGGGTCAAGCTCGCCCTCGCGGACGCTGTCCCACAGGGCTCCCCACATCATCGACCGCAGGAACGGGTCTTTCTCGTTCTGGATGTTCTTCAGAACATAATCGCGGCTCCTGTCATCGAGCAGAAAAATGCCGTAGCCGTAGTCCTGGTAGTTCGGAAAAATAAGCTTTACACCTCGCCTCGCGTCAAAGGTTCCGCTTATCTTTTGGTCTCCAAACGACCAAGTCGAGGGAATGATATTGAGCTCCCTAACCTCTGTCTTGGAATCGCTCGTGACCAATAGAAGCTTCGCTTTTTCGCGCCAGAAAAGAACATTCTCGACGGGCTTATTCGCTTCGACATTATTCGAGTTCTGTTGCGCGACTCCAAATGTAACGGTTTCTTTTTTACGAAGTTCACTCGGATCAAATCCGAAATTTGACTCACCCACCCGAAACACGGGAAGCCCACGTTCTTTGACCCAAACATTCGCCCAATCCTTCAAATCTTTTCCACTCGCAGTCTCGAACTCCTTCACAAGATCTTCCCATCCAGCATTCCTAAACTCATGCTTCTTCAGAAATGCACGCACAGCCGCCTTAAACTTATCCTCACCCAGATAAAACTCCGCCTGCCGCAAAAACGCCGGGGCTTTGTTGTAGACGATGTTGCCGTAGGCGGATTTTGCGGCGGAGAGGTTTTTGATCTCTTGATATATCGGCGTGGTGCCCTTGGTCGAATCGGTCTGGTAGGCGGCCTGTTTGACGCGTTCGTAGAAGACCTTCCACTCGTTCATTTCCGGCATTATCTTTTCCATTGCCTTGTACGCCGTGAAGGTCGCGAAGCCTTCCTTTAGCCAAAGGTCGTCGAACCAACGCATCGTCACCGTGTCCCCAAACCACTGATGCGCCGCCTCGTGAAAGATCAGCGTCGCCCGCGAGATGTGGTCGTTCTTCGTCGGCTCCTGCGGAAAAATGATGCTTGCTTCCCTCAGAAACGTCGCCCCCGCATGCTCCATCCCGCCAAACGGAAACTCCGGTATCAGCACCAGATCGTACTTAGGAAACGGGAACTTGTAATCGAAATACTCCTCGAAATATTTGATCGCCTCGCGATTGAGTCGGGCGACCTCCGCCGCATGCGGCTTGAACTTGGCCGCCTGTGACTTGCGGACGTAAATGTCAGAACCCGGAGCGGTAGCGACGGGATTCCTCGCATCGGTCGCCGGCAAGAATCCGGTCGCTACCGCTCCCGGTTCTGACACCTTCTCAAACGGCCCTGCGGCGAACGCGAAGACGTAGGTGCTGATGGGTTTGGTTTCAGCGAATACGCGCAGCTTTGACAACTTGAGATCGTCGGGAGGTTTGGCCGAATCGATCAGTCTCTGTTCATATGTTTGCGCGCTATTTCCGATTACGTGCCACTCGAAGGGTGCTCGGATGATAAGACTGAACTTCGCCTTAATATCGGGCTGATCAAAAACCGGAAACGCCGTGCTCGCGTCGGACGGGACGAAGAGCGAGTAGAGATATTCCGACCCGTCCTCTTTATCCACATACCGTGTTATCGCCGACCCGCTCGGCAATATCGGCGACGTGAAATCGAGCTTGATCACGTTCTCGCCCATCACCACACCGTCCGCGAAGATCAGGTGTTCATCTCTTTCTTCGTACTTTAGGCCCGATATCGCCCTTGCTGACGCGCGGGCCTGTGCATCCGGTTGCGCATGCCCGACCGTTAGGGAGGGCGATACGCTCGCCGCGGCCCCGTTAAGTGTTACATTCGAGATCGTCGATTTCTCTTCATGTCCTCGGATCTTCCGCCAATCCAGAACAATAAACCTCGGCGGACACTCGGCACACGCCTCCGCGGCGTACTGGAGCTTTATCTCCACCGTCCCTTTCAACACCGGCGACATCTTTTCCAGCGTCAGATTCAGCTTGTACTGGACCTCGGAATAACGAACCGCCCGCCACTCGGCAAGTTCCTGCGAAACGCCCGGTTCGATAGGCGGTACTTGGGCGAACGCTGATACGGACAAGGCCACAAATACAAGGAGAAATCGGATGAACATACGTTTATGGGATTACAGGATACAACAGGTTAGGCGCTCCGGAACTGCGGATGGTTGCAGAATCGAAAAATGAAAAAGGCGGCTCCGACGGCCGCCTCCATTAAAATAAAAGGTTAAAACTACAGCGAGAAATTAAAGTTCACAAAACCCGTCGCTTGAACCGCCTGGCCTTCGATCATGATGGGCCGAAACTTCCATTTGCGGATCGCATCTTTTGCCGAGGCCTGCAGCAAAGTCGGGCCCGAGCTGCTCTTGACCTCGACTACGTTACCTTTTTCATCAACCGCGACCTCAACGCGGACCACCCCGGTCGCACGCATCGTGCGGGCTGCCGGTGGATAGATCGGGGCAGATTGTTTCTCGGCATATGGAAGCAACGATCCGACCGCGATCGGACCGGTCGGCTGGCTTGAAGTTGTCGCCTTGACCTTGTTCGCGTCTTCGGTCTGCTGACTGTTACCCGCGATGATCCGTGATCGATCAGCTTGCGTTTCGTTGGCCTGTCTGACGGGCTCGGTAACTAAAGGTTTGTTGTTTGCCGCAACCGCGGTTGAAGACGGCTGCCGATTCGCTGCTACCGGTTTGTTCTCTGCCGGGCTTGATATTGGGAGGAGTGCTGCGGAAGCGCTGTTATTCGGAACTGTGGTTGTCTGCGGTTGGGGTACCGAAGCCGGCGTGCTCGTACCGTCAACGGCGTTGATGATCACACTCCGCGAAACGGCCATCTGCTCTCGCGAATCCGCAACCGCATCACGCCAACGGCGAGCGTCATAATCATCGCGAGCAATTGCCACGCGCGCGTTGGTCGCCTCTTCCATCAGGCCGAGGCCGGTCGCGGATTTGAGCTTATCGGCTGACAGTTCCTTTGATTGCGTTATAACCATCTCGACGGTTTCACGCATCTTTTCAAGGTCGTTCAGCGCTTCGAGCGGAAGGTTGCGGTCATTGATGCTCAAGCCAAGAGCCCGATACCGGTCAGCCTGATTCCGAGCACTTTTAACGATCTGGCCTGCGACGATACCGTAACTTTCCAGCGAATTCTGCTTGGTGGTTTTCTGCTCGGCGTAAAACTGATTGAGAAGTGCCTGAGCCTTCTTATGGTCGCCCTGTTCCAGATAGCTGTTCATCAACAGCACGTTCGTGACAGCAATAACGGACTGGTCCGACGTCTCGCGGCGGATATTCTCAAGCTCGTTGATGGCGGCGTAATAATTGCGGACGGCGATGAAAGCTTTTGCCTTCGAAATGCGGTCTCGCATTACCTCGGCGGCGGTCGGAGCCTTAACGATCGGTTGTGTAGGGGGCGCCCCAGCCGTGTTAGTAGGAGCGATAGGGTTCTGCGATGCTTGCGGCGATTGTGCAACCGTAATTGTTGCGAATGCTGATAAAACCAGGAATACCGAAGTGAAATTCCTTCCGACATTTGACGGCATTTTCAGTCTCTCCTTTTGGTGACTTTAGTTTCCGTAAAGGTCTAGCGAACTACTCAAAAGAAGGCTCACTATCAAACGACCCACTCAAAAAATACAAAAACTTCCCAATATCAATAAATCATCAATACGGGCGTTTTTATCCAAACCCGTTCAATTCTTCAAACTATTGATGATTTTCTGACGGTATGTGTTTGCGTCTCTTTTTATAACACTTTCGTTAAGGGTCAACAAACGGCGATCGAGCATGACGACGCGGCCGTGGATTATGACGGTACGCACGTCCGAGGCTTTTGTGGCGTAAACAAGGTGGGAATAAATGTTGTACATCGGCGTTTGATGAAGCTCATCGAGTCCGACGATTGCGATATCCGCAAGCTTTCCGACCTCGATCGAGCCGATCTTATCGCCCATGTGGAGAGCCCTCGCACCGCCGATCGTCGCCATCGCGAATACAACCTCAGCGGGCATCGCCTTCGGATCGCCGGAGACGAGTTTGTGCAGCTTTGCGGCCGTGTCCATTTCTTCCCACATCGAAAGATCGTTGTTCGAGGCCGCTCCGTCTGTCCCCAAGCCTACATTGACACCCTTTCGAAGCATCGACGGAACCGGAGCCGTCCCCGCGGCGAGTTTCATATTCGAATGCGGATTATGAGCAACGCCGACGTTGTGCTTCTTAAGCAGATCGATCTCAGCCTCGTTCGCCTGGATCACATGAGCCGCGATGGTGCGATCGTTGAAGAAACCGATATTCTCGACAAACCCGATCGGCCGCTGACCGGCGTGCTTCTGCTGGATGAACTCGGTCTCGGTGTTCGCCTCGGCTAAGTGAATAACAAGCGGGGCTTTCAGCCTGTCGGAGACGGCTCTTGCTTCAAGCAGATGTTCCTGCGAAACCGTGTAAGGAGCATGCGGCGCTATCGCTGGAGTGATCAGAGGATCGTTCTGCCATTTACGGATGAATCGTTCGGTGTAGGCGATCGCCTCTGGCCATGTCTTGTTGTCGGGAACCGGAAAATCGATGACCGTCTCGCCGAGCACGCCGCGCATTCCCGCTTTCTTTGTCTCGTCAGCGATCGCGTCCTCGAAGTAATACATATCGCAGTACGTCGTCGTACCGCCCTTGATCATCTCCGCCAGCCCGAGCCGCGTGCCTGCCCGCACGAACGCCTCATCGACGTTCTTTGCCTCCGCCGGGAAAATGAACTTCGTCAGCCACTCCTGCAGATCCATGTCATCCGCGATCCCGCGAAAAAGCGACATCGGCACGTGAGTATGCGTGTTGATTAGCCCCGGAATAACGACCTTACCGGTCGCGTCGATAGTCCTCGCAGTGCGCATCCTTGCCGGCATCGCGGACCGCTTACCAACCCACTCGATCTTCTCTCCGCGCATGACCACTGCTCCGTTCTCGATCACACGGCGATCCTTATCCATCGTGACGACAGTGCCCCCGACGATCGCAATGTCCGCAGATCGAGCCTGACTAAACGCTGGCGTGATCGCCAGTAGCGAGAAGAAGATCGTGACGCTTAGTAGTCTTTTCATTTGAAAAACTTGGAGTCGAATGCTCGCGGGAGCAGTTCGCTCATTTGTACCGTTTCTATCTTGCCGTGAAGGTTAGCGAGGATCACGGGAACGTCGCCGCAGAATTCCCAGATGATCTGGCGGCAAGTTCCGCATGGAGGAGTCAACTCCTCGGTATCCACGACGACGGCGATCCGCCCGAATTTCGTGACGCCGCGTGAGATGCCCTTCCATATCGCGACCCGCTCGGCGCAGACGGTCAAACCGTAGCTTGCCGATTCGACATTGCAGCCGGTGTAGATGTCGCCGTCCTCGGTCTCGACCGCGGCTCCGACTTTGAAATTCGAGTACGGAGCAAACGCCCGCTCCCGAACATCCACCGCCGCATCGATCAATTCCTTTTCCGTATGTTTCACGTTAGTTTGATGCTGCTTCCTGCTGATTCAGTTTCTCGCGGATCATTCCGCAGAGGAATTCAATAGTGATGCCCGAATTTGACCCTTCAGGGACGATGATATGTGCGTGCCGCTTCGATGGTTCGACGAACTCGAAGTGCATCGGGCGGATCGTGCGTTCGTATTGATCGAGCGTTCGCTCCCATGTGCGGCCCCGTTCGGTAATGTCGCGCCGCATTCGCCGCATCAACCGAACATCGTCGGGCGTATCCACGAAGATGCGGATGTCGATCACATCCAGAACTCGAGGTTCCGAAAAGATCAAAATTCCTTCGACAATTACCACGGGACGCGGATCGATCATGACAATATCCTCTGTCCGCGTGTGCGTTTTCATGTCGTAGACCGGCATCTCGACGGTAAGGCCCTGCTTCAGACGAAGAAGGTGATTGACCATCATCTCGCTGTCGATCGAATCCGGATGGTCGAAGTTAGCTTGACGCCGCTCATCGAGCGGCATGTCGCCCAGATTTCGATAGTAAGAATCCTGTTCGACGAGCACGACTTTTTCACACCCGACCGTGTCGACGATCGAACGGGCAATGGTCGTTTTTCCCGATCCGGTTCCTCCGCAGATGCCTATGATCATATTCTTGCGATAATTCGCCGCAGTAGTTGCTTAAAGATCTCAGCGACCCGGGCTCCCGTCTCCATCACCTCTTCGTGATTGATATTTTCGCCGGTCATGCCCGCGGCGAAATTGGTGATGCACGAGATGCCGAGGACCTTCATTCCCTGATGCCGGGCCGCGATCGCCTCGGGCACGGTGGACATCCCTACCGCGTTGCCGCCAAGTTGGCGACACATTCTCACCTCTGCCGGCGTCTCGTATGTGGGACCCGAAAGTGCGCAATACACGCCCCGATGTAGAAAGTCGCGTTTCTCATCGTCGACACCTTTCTCGAACCGCTCGTGGGCGATATCGTCGGCTTCCTCGCTTGCTATTTTTTGGAGCTCGCGGTCGTAGACCTCGGTCATGTCTGGGAAGCGAACGCCAAACCGCTCATCATTCTTTCCACGAAGCGGGTTCTCGCCCATTAAGTTCAGGTGATCCGTGATCAGCATCAACGAGCCGGGCGGATACTCCGGCTCGGTGCTTCCAGCAGCGTTAGTCAGGATCACATTACCGATACCCATTCGCCCGAACGTCCGTACAGGAAACATCACCTGCTGCATGTCGTAGCCTTCGTAAAAATGGAATCGCCCCTGCTGGACGGCGATGTGCTTTCCGCCAAGTTCGCCAAGCACGAGCTGTCCCGCATGTCCTTCGACAGTCGATCGGACAAAATGCGGGATCTCCTCGTAAGGGATCTTGACCGCATTCTCTACCTCATCCGCAAATGCTCCGAGCCCACTGCCAAGAACGACCGCAACATCGATCGCGTGCAAATATTTTGACTTGATGAATGCAGCTGCTTCGACAGCGTTCTCGTAGGTCATTTTGTGGAGACTAATTTCCCTTCTTATACGGTATTCCCAACGCCTTCGGTGCACGAGATAAACCGATGAATCCGGCAAGCACGATGATCGTCAGGACGTAAGGGATCATCTGAATGAATTGGACCGGAATGTCATCGCCCGATGGCATTTTTACGACGCCTTGAAGCTGGATGGCGAGAGATTCGGTGAAGCCGAAGAACAGACACGCAAGCAGCACCGGGATCGGTTTCCACTTGGCAAGGATCAGCGCAGCGAGAGCGATATAGCCACGTCCGGCGCTCATGCCCTTGGTGAAGAAGGATCCTTGGCCGATGGAAAGATAAGCCCCGCCGGCCGCCGCAAGAACGCCTGAAATGATGACGGCCGTATATCGAAGTTTGTAAACATTCACGCCCGCAGAATCAGC